>JBBSBD010000147.1:0-15793 GCA_038251675.1 Chitinophagales bacterium
AAATCTTGTTATGAAATATTTTATCCAATCAATTCTCATTTTAATTGTTGCAACCTGTATATCATGTAATAATGAAAAGCAACAATCTGTGTCAACATCTGCGATCGATAGCAGCCTTACCTTACCGGATGGCTTTTCAGCATCCATATTTGCGGATAGCCTCGGAAGCGCCCGGCACATGGCTTTCAACAGAAACGGCGATATTTATGTGCGGCTTGCCGGCCTTAAAAATGGTCATGGTATTGTCCGTTTAAGAGATGTAAATAACGATGGTGTTGCGGACACTATCTCAGGCTTCGGCGCCTTCGGAGGTACGGGTGTCGGCATCAGTAATGGTTATTTATACGCTTCGTCCAATGATGACGTGTATCGTTATAAACTTGCCCCAGACGGAACCCCGGATACCTCTTCTGCAGAGACGATAATAACCGGCCTCGTAAATAAAGGGCAGCATTCAGCAAAAGCAATCACCCTGGATGGTGCAGGAAATATTTATGTAGTTGTGGGAGCACCTTCTAATTCATGCCAAACAGATGACAGGCAGCCAGGTTCACCTGGAATGAATCCATGCCCTATCCTGGATTCTGCAGGTGGCGTATGGCAATTTAAAGCTGATAAACCAAACCAGCATTATGCAGATGGCGTGCGCTATTGCACAGGCATCCGTAATATTGTTGCCATGGATTGGAATAGCGGCACGAATGGACTTTATGCAGTTCAGCATGGCCGCGATGACCTGGATCGCTTGTTCCCCAAGTTATATACCGAGTCGCAACGAGTGCAACTGCCCGCGGAAGAAATGCTACAGATTGCAAAAGGCGACGATTTCGGCTGGCCTTATTGTTATTACGACGGCCAGCAAAAACTAAAAGTGCAATCACCGGAATATGGCGGAGATGGGAAGAAAATCGGTGATTGCGGCACGAAGAAAAATCCAATCTACGCTTTTCCTGCACACTGGGCTCCTGATGGATTATTATTTTACACCGGCAACCAGTTTCCGGAAAAATATAAGAATGGAGCCTTTATCGCTTTCCATGGCTCCTGGAACCGAGCACCAGAGGAACAGGGCGGTTATTCCGTTGTTTTTCTTCCTTTTAAAGATGGAATGCCCAGCGGTGAGTATGAAGTCTTCGCCGACGGCTTTGCGGGTGCCAAAAAAAATCCGAACGAAGCTGCGCATCGCCCCTGTGGCTTAACACAGGATGCTGATGGCTCTCTGTATATATCTGATGACCAGAATGGCCGTATCTGGAAAGTGAGCTACAACAAAAAATAATGAATAGCCTACACTGGTATTTAGTGTGAACTTTTATTTAATAATTGCATCGCCTTGTGACACAGAAACACAAGGCGATTTTTTTATGGTGCAACTGAACCAGCAGTAATAGAAGCAATAGGCGTTAGTTCCACTTTTCTGAATTCTACTTCAGAACCTTCTGCCTGCAAAGCAATTTTTCCATGATTGGCTGTGCAATCATATCCTGAATTTACGAGATCTCCATTTTCCCAGACTTTTATAGATGAGCCAACACATTCTATGATCATTGTGTTCCATTCGCCCAAAGGTTTTTCTGAGCTATCTGTTAAGTTTTTTATTCTTCTTTCTTTTCCTTCTGTAATGCCCCATTTATCTTTTGGACCTCGCCTCGATTCCATATCATCCACTTTTATATCTTCTACAATGCACCAAAAATCACCTGCATCGCCGTGCTGCATCTGGCATTCAATTGATTTAGGGAACATTTTATAAAGCGCTCTTGGAGTAGAAGCATTCACCAGCACACCGCAGTTTCCCGGCTTGCCTGCAAAACGGTATTCCACGTGAAGCCTGTAATTACTAAACTCTTTATCTGTTATAAGATGGCCCTGTGGTGTGCCCAGGCTTACCAGTAAATTATTGCGAATAATGAACGGATTTATTGCAGCAGCATTCGTGTCCATTTCCGGCACGTCTACATGCCACCCACTTAAATCTTTCCCGTTAAACAATTCAACTTCTTTGGCTTTATTACATGTATTAATCATTACAGAAAGCAGCGAAACCGTTATAAGTATCAATTTCATTTTTGTATATTTATATTATTCCCCGACTATTGTTTTCTAAACCTCCTTCAATATGCAATAATATAATTTCTGCGGAACAATTGATTGGCCAAAAATAAATCACCTTTAGTTTTGCTGTTTATATTTCTTAGGCTTACATTGTCGCACAAAAAATTAAGTTTTATGAAACGATTCGCTTTACTCATATTCTCAATTATAGCTGTTGCAGCAAATGCACAACAAAAAGTAATTCCTTTATATAATGGCGCAGCGCCAGGATCCGAAAACTGGAACTGGAGCGAAGCGGAGAACGACCACAATTTGTTCAATACAAAAGTGGTGTACAATGTTACAAAGCCTTCGCTCACTGTATTTACGCCGGATGCTTCGGTTGCAAACGGAACAGCGGTAGTCATTTGTCCCGGCGGCGGTTTTCACACGCTTTCTATCAACAGCGAAGGCAATGATGTGGCAAAATGGCTGGTGGCGAAAGGTGTGACTTGCTTTGTTTTAAAATACCGGCTTGTGCATAGTGTGACAGACGATCCGGTTAAAGAACTCATGGCTATCCTGGGCAAGCCCGAATTTGCCGACGATATTAAAACCATAATACCACTGGCTGTCGCCGATGGCAAAGCCGCCATTACATACGTACGTTCGCACGCTGCCGAATACAATATCAAACCGGGCCAGGTTGGCATCATCGGCTTTTCGGCGGGCGGTACAGTCTCCGGCGCGGCGGCGTATAACTATACAATGGAAAACCGGCCTGATTTTGTTGGATGCATTTACGGTGCGGTGCCTTCTGACTTGCAAGGCACTATCACCAGCGATGCCCCGCCCATGTTCATAGCCGCTGCTTCAGACGACCAGCTTGGGCTTGCACCACGCAGCATTGAAATTTACAATAAGTGGCTGGAAGCAAAGCGCCCCGTCGAGTTGCACATGTATGTAAAAGGTGGCCACGGCTTTGGTATGCGTACACAAAATATTCCCACAGATACGTGGATCGATCGCTTCGGAGATTGGCTTGCAACAGAAGGCTTTATTAAACCACTAACGGCAACCTCGTCGTCGAAATCTACTTCCCAGATTGAAGAAAATAAAAGAAAGCAGGACGAGCAATTACATAATGACTGGGCAAACCTGAAGCGCTACGGACAGGCCAATGATAATCTGAAAACTTCCGGAGGTAAGCGTGTGGTCTTTATGGGCAATTCTATTACCGATGCATGGATAAGATATGATTCCACTTTTTTTGCTGACAATAATTACATTGATCGTGGTATAAGCGGCCAGACAACCCCGCAAATGTTAGTACGCTTTCGCCCCGATGTGATTGATCTTAAACCTGCGGCGGTTGTGATACTTGCAGGTATAAACGATATCGCCCAAAACACCGGGCCTATGACACTTGAGCAAACGTACGGCAACATTGTTTCTATGGCCCAGCTTGCTAAAGCAAGCAACATCCGCGTAGTAATTTCCTCTGTGTTACCGGCATTTGATTTTCCGTGGCATCCGGGGCTGGCACCAGCCGACAAAGTGGTAAAGCTTAACAGTATGCTTAAGGATTTTGCTAGTAAAAATGGAATCGTTTATCTCGATTATTTCTCAGCAATGGCAGATGAGAGAAAAGGCTTGCCCAAATCACTTTCAGGAGATGGTATTCATCCTAATCTCGCAGGATACAAAATGATGGAGCCAATGGCAATGAAAGCCATTGCGGAAGCTTTGAAGCGGAAGTGAGTTTATGATGTTACCTATATAAGCAAGTCTTATTTGAACCAACAATTAGTTTTGGGGGCATAAAAACTTGTATTTGAAAACCAGCATAAAAAAAGGCCACTCAAATGACTGAAGAGATCAATCAACCATTACCAAAGACATACATTGCTATAGATGAATTGACCAAATCGTCTGGCTTTACTATGGCGTCTGATATGCTTACCGGTTCTTTACTCAGAACACTTGCAGCATCTAAGCCATCAGGTAAGTTTCTTGAGCTAGGCACAGGAACCGGCCTTTCAACATCATGGATACTTGATGGAATGGATGATGACTCTACATTAATTTCGATAGACAATGATCCTTTGTTTTTGGAAATTGCAAAGAGTACACTTGCAGATGACAATAGGTTAGAGTTAATACTTGCCGACGGCGATAAATGGATAGAAGAAAACAGGGATCAGAAATTCGATTACATTTTTGCAGACACCTGGCATGGAAAATATTTACTTTTAGATGAAGTGTTAGCCCTGTTAAATAAGGGAGGATTTTATATAATTGACGATATGCTGCCTCAACCTAACTGGCCGGAAGGGCACCAGGGAAAAGCCACTAACTTAATTGCATACCTTGGTAAAAGAAAAGATCTGTTGCTAACAAAGCAGGTATGGGCAACGGGGATCATAGTTGCGGTAAAAAAATAGGCTTGGCGTTTAGCACTTACAAAGTTTTTTCTAAAAAAAGGCATTTGTAACTGCTAATTTCATTGTGAAAAATCTTTGCCGGACTGCAATTTTAATAATCTGTTACAACAATCAAATTAAGATTAATTAAATGCAGGCTGTTTGACGGATTTTTAAGAAATTTGTAGTTCTACTAAAAATTACAAAATGAACTCTAATTCCAGTACGTTATTCGATAAAGTTTGGGACTCGCACGTTGTTCGCAAAATTGAAGATGGCCCCGATGTTTTTTTTATCGATCGCCATTTTATTCACGAGGTAACAAGCCCGGTGGCGTTTGGCGGTTTGGAAAGCAGGCATTTGAAAGTAATGTTTGCAGATAAAACATTTGCAACAGCCGATCACAATACGCCTACTATTAATCAACACATGCCGGTGAAAGATCCGCTTTCTGCTAATCAATTGAGAGCACTGGAAACCAACTCTGCCAAGTATGGTATTTCCCATTGGGGATTGGGCAATCCTAAAAACGGGATTGTGCACGTAGTAGGGCCGGAAAATGGAATTACGCTTCCTGGCATGACCATTGTTTGCGGGGATTCACATACATCAACACATGGAGCATTTGGCGCTATCGCATTTGGTATTGGAACCTCCGAAGTGGAAATGGTGCTTGCATCGCAATGCATTATGCAGCCCAAGCCAAAAAAAATGCGCATAAATGTAAAAGGAAAAATGGGTAAAGGTGTTACCGCAAAAGATGTGGTCCTTTATATTATTTCTAAATTAACAGCGGCGGGAGCTACCGGTTATTTTGTTGAATTTGCAGGTGAGGTATTTGAAAATCTGAGCATGGAAGGAAGAATGACCGTTTGTAACATGAGCATTGAAATGGGAGCCCGCGGCGGCATGATTGCTCCGGATGAAACAACTTTTAATTACATCAAAGGAAAAGATAAGGCGCCAAAAGGTGAGGCCTGGGATGAGGCATTAGCTTATTGGAAGACATTAAAAACAGATGAAGGTGCAACTTTTGATAAGGAATATAATTTCGATGCGGCTGATATTGAACCGATGATCACCTTTGGTACCAATCCCGGAATGGGCATGGGCATCAGCAAGCATATTCCTGTTTCAAAAGATACAGTAAGTGGAAATGCGAGCTACGAGAAATCGCTCAACTATATGGGCTTTCATGAAGATGATGCCATGCTCGGCAAGAAAGTAGATTATGTATTTGTTGGCAGTTGTACCAATGGCCGCATAGAAGATTTCCGTGCGTTTGCATCTATCATAAAGGGAAGGAAGAAAGCAGATAATATTACTGCATGGATTGTTCCCGGTTCACATGTTGTGGAACAGCAGATTAAAGATGAAGGCATTCTCGATATTTTGACCGAAGCAGGTTTTCAACTTCGCCAGCCTGGTTGTTCTGCCTGCCTGGCAATGAATGATGATAAAATTCCGGCAGGGAAATATGCGGTGAGTACCAGCAACAGAAACTTTGAGGGCAGGCAAGGCCCTGGTGCAAGAACCATGCTGGCAAGCCCACTGGTGGCGGCAGCAGCAGCGGTTACAGGCGTGGTGACGGACCCAAGGGAATTGCTTTAAATTCAATGCAGGATGTATAATGTAAAAAAAATTAATATTTAATAATTAAATAATGGTACTACTCCATGGCCCCTCTCTGAAGGAGAGGGGTTGGGGTGAGGCCTCTTAAAATCATGGCTTACGATAAATTTACAATTCTGAAAAGTACAGCGGTTCCAATGCCGATTGAAAATGTGGATACGGACCAAATCATCCCTGCACGTTTTTTAAAAGCAACCGAAAGAAAAGGTTTTGGAGATAATCTTTTCCGCGACTGGAGATATAATACAGATGAAACGCCTAAAAAGGATTTCGTTTTGAATAACCCTATTTACTCAGGGAAAATCCTTGTGGGTGGCAAAAACTTTGGAAGTGGCAGCAGCCGGGAACATGCAGCCTGGGCTATTTATGACTATGGTTTTCGTTGCGTGGTATCCAGTTTCTTTGCTGATATATTCAAAGGCAATTCTATCAATGTTGGGATTCTTCCTGTGCAGGTGAGCGAAGAATTCCTTATAAATATTTTTAAAGCGATTGAAGCAGACGCCAATGCGCAATTCGAAATAAGCCTTCCTGATCAAACTATTACAATCCTGGCTACAGGGGAAAAAGAATCTTTTGACATCAACGGTTATAAAAAACATAACCTGATGAATGGTTTTGATGATATTGATTATTTGCAGGCTATGAAAGAAGACATTCAGTCTTTCGCAGCAAAAAGTATCTATTAATAAGCCTTCAAACAGAACGATGCCTAAGACCCAGCGACATATTGAAATAATGGACACCACACTTCGCGATGGTGAACAAACCAGCGGTGTTTCATTTTCTGCCATAGAAAAATTGACCATTGCCAAACTTCTCTTAACCGAATTAAAAGTTGACAGGATTGAAATTGCTTCTGCCCGTGTTTCTGAAGGCGAATTTGATGCAGTAAAAAAAATTACCAGGTGGGCGAAAGCAAACGGTTTATTGCATAAAGTGGAGGTGCTCACTTTTGTGGACGGAGAAGTATCTGTTGAATGGATGATAAAAGCCGGTGCCAAAGTAATGAACCTGCTTACCAAAGGCTCTCTCAATCATTTGACCCACCAGCTTAAGAAAAAACCTGAGCAGCATTTTGCTGAAATAGCTGAAGTAATAAAGTTGGGCAAAAAAAGGGGAATCGAATGCAATGTCTATCTCGAAGACTGGAGCAATGGAATGCGCGATTCCAAAGAGTATGTTTTTCAATATCTTGATTTCCTCTCGACCCAACCGGTGAAGCGAATCATGTTGCCAGATACATTGGGCGTATTAACTCCTGACGAATCGTTTGACTTTGTTTCTGAGATTGTGCACCGCTATCCAAAAGCTCATTTCGATTTTCATGCGCATAATGATTATGATTTAGGAACGGCTAATGTATTGGAAGCCCTGAAAGCCGGGGCGCATGGCATACATCTAACGGTGAACGGTATGGGTGAACGTGCAGGCAATGCTCCTCTTGCAAGTGCCATCGCTGTCATTAATGATTTCTTGCCGGACTTGAAAACATCTGTGTCTGAAAAATCATTGTACGGAGTAAGTAAGCTGGTGGAGACTTTCTCCGGTTTTCGTATTCCCGTAAATAAGCCAATAGTGGGTGAAAACGTATTCACGCAAACAGCCGGCATACACGCCGATGGAGATAAAAAAAATAAACTTTATTTCAGTGACCTGATGCCTGAAAGATTCGGACGACAGAGAAGATATGCATTGGGCAAAACAAGTGGAAAGGCTAACATTGAAAATAACTTATTGCAATTAGGTATTCATCTCTCAGACCAGGACCTTAAAAAAGTAACCCAGCGAATTATTGAATTAGGTGATCGTAAGGAAATTGTTACCCAGGCAGATCTTCCTTACATCATCTCTGATGTGCTGGATAGTAATGCCATTGAACAGAAAGTACTGATAGAAAATTATGTCTTGACTCATTCAAAAGATTTAAATCCTTCGGTAACCTTACGGATATGTGTAAACGGTGAATCGTTTGAAGAACATGCACAGGGAGATGGCCAGTATGATGCATTTATGAATGCTTTGAAAAAAGTATATAAACAAAAGAAAATAGAATTGCCGCTGCTTACGGATTATGCAGTTCGCATTCCCCCGGGTGGTAATAGTGATGCCTTGTGTGAGACCATTATTACCTGGAGACATAGCGGCAGAGAATTTAAAACACGGGGACTCGACAGTGATCAGACGGTTTCAGCCATTAAGGCAACGCAAAAAATGCTCAATAGCATTCAATACGAATAATTTTTTTACGAAGTTTTTTAAACCAGGAAAGTTTTTTCAGACCCTTTAAAATAAAAAAACTTTAAATAAACCTTCTCGGTTTTATTGCCCTCTAAAAGTCAGAAAAACATGAAAGCCTAACCTTAATTTTTTAATTAAACCCATCAATAAAAATTTCAATGGCCACAAAACAAATCTTAATCGTTCCAGGTGATGGAATAGGACAGGAGGTAACCGCAGCAGGAAAAAAGGTATTAGACAAAATAGCTGAAAAATTCGGGCACACTTTTACGTATGACGACGCTTTGATCGGGCATGTGGCTATTGAAGCAACAGGTAATCCTTTGCCCGATGAATCATTGGATAAAATGCGTAAGTCAGATGCGGTTTTGTTTGGCGCAGTAGGCCACCCGAAATATGACAATGATCCTTCTGCCAAAGTAAGGCCGGAACAGGGTTTACTGAAGATGAGAAAAGAACTTGGCCTTTATGCGAATATTCGCCCTATTAAATTATTTGATGAACTGCTGGGGGCTTCGAGCATAAAACCTGAAATATTAAAGGGCGCTGATATTTTATTCTTCCGGGAATTAACGGGTGATATTTATTTTGGAGAAAAAGGGAGAAAGAATAATGGCGACACTGCTTTTGATGTGGCAGAGTACAGTCGCTACGAAGTGGAGCGTATAGCCCGCAAAGCATTTGATGCAGCCCTGACAAGAAAGAAGAAAGTATGTTCTGTTGATAAAGCCAATGTGCTTGAAACGTCAAGGCTGTGGAGGGAGGTGGTGCAAAAAGTAGCTTTGGAATATCCCGATGTGGAAGTAGAACACCAGTTTGTTGATGCAACTGCTATGCTGCTGATTAAAGATCCACGGAGGTTTGATGTGGTAGTAACAGCAAATTTATTTGGTGATATATTGACTGATGAAGCTTCACAGATTGCGGGCTCCATGGGCATGCTTGCCAGTGCGTCTGTTGGTGATGGCACAGGCGTGTACGAACCCATTCACGGATCGGCACATGATATTACAGGAAAGGGTCTGGCCAATCCTTTGGCGTCCATTTTATCTGCTGCTTTATTACTGGATATTTCTTTTAAAATGAAAGAAGAATCAGAGGCTGTAATTGCCGCTGTGGATGCGGTATTGAAAGCGGGTTTTAGGACAAGGGATATTGCAGACGGGCAGACTGCTGCTGATAAAATACTGGGCACGGAAGCAATGGGTGAAGAGGTGTTGAAGAGATTGTGAAACTTGGGGAATGGAAGATTGGTTGAAGTAAGTTATGAAACATTACGTTACACTCCGTTGCTTAATCGGAGCCATCAAGGTACATTCCAATTCCGTATGTTAATTTAAAGCCGAAGCCAAATTCTCCGTTACTAAAATTGACAAAAGGATTCTCTTTTGAAGTACTTATTAATAATGCTCCTTTCAATTTTTCTCCATTATAAATTTCAATTTTAGCGTTTGGTATAAATTTTTTTTGATACTCTGGATTTATATGTCGGGTTAGGATGCTTTTCAAGCTTTTTGCGTACTCTGGTTTATATACCTGGTTTTCTAAAACAAAAGTGTCATCAATTCTCTTGTAAATCTTAAATGTGTCTGCATCGTCAATAATTTTATTATACTTGATGATATTGTAATTGCCAGAGCAAGAGATAAAAACAAACGTAATTATGTGAAAGGCCAAATATTTCATATCGCTTAAATTGCATTTCTATTTACGTCAGTTCGCCTGAGGATTATTTTTGACTTTATAAATATAATTCAATTTGAAATTGATGTTAGCTTTACCGTAAAAAACCGGAAATAAAAATCATTTAAATAAAGCCCCTGCTGTTGTTGGCGTCCGGCTAACAGAATCTACTAACCATTAAAATGCGTTAACTATTCAAAAAAATTTATTTCCCTTTTCATAAAATTTTAATGATGACCATTCTATACTCTTCAAGTGAAGAGATAAGTTTCATCTCACCACCTAATCCCATTATGTTCTAAAATTTTCTCCCAATATGTTTCTTTCACCGATATCCCATTCTGTTGTAAAAAAGGAGATAACGATTTGGTTAATGTTCGGCCTTGAGACAGGCAAGACGATTTCCATTTTCCATCAAAAACTAACATCCGGCTTGAAGGATATTCCTGAGGCAAAGGTGTGGGCATAATAAGATTTGCCCATTGAATAAAACTAACGTAATCATCATCGTTCACAGGAAGTATCATAACTATCTTTCGTGGAGTAACTGTTTGCATCAGCTCCTGCAGTTCCTATTTCAGGCCCTCCGTTTTACCCGCTCTGAAAATTATAAGTATTGACTTTTTAAAATATTCCTTTATTGTATTCTGCCACGATTCATTCGGCACATAAATCTTTTAAGAGCCCAGTCCCGGAAGTTTTTCTCCCGGTTTGCCAAGCGCTATATATGGCCCAATCTTTCTAAATACATATCCCAACGCATCCTGCTCCCGAAATCCGACAGAAGGCATAGTAAGTGCGAGGTCTTTTTTATTGGATGTTGAAATGCTTTTCACGTATTTGGCCATTGAGCGATCTTCCACTTCATCATTAAAAGAACGGAGGTATAGA
Source organism: Chitinophagales bacterium (assembly GCA_038251675.1). Lineage (GTDB taxonomy): Bacteria > Bacteroidota > Bacteroidia > Chitinophagales > Chitinophagaceae > Ginsengibacter. The sequence continues at coordinate 10,905 of JBBSBD010000147.1, forward strand.
ACAGGCGGGCGTGTATCTTTTTTTAAAACAGATTCACCTCCTTCTACTGAGAATCTCTTCCCTTTGCGAAGTATTAAGTAGCCGATGAAAAGCGGGATAGCACCAACAAGCGGCGTCAATGCGAAACTTATAAGCAAAGCAAAAATCATAAGCATACATCCCACGGTTTTATAAACTCTTGCTTTAGACTGATTCGCAGATATGTCACTCATATATTCTTTTTAAAGAATTTAAACCCTTGAACAATTATCTCACAGTTCGGAATAATTTTACTTTCAGAATTAAAATGAATAAAAGCTTTACAAACGCTGAGCTTTGTTTTACAAACATAACCCTTTGCATGACGAACAGGAGATCTTGTATTACAAACATGATGCTCTGCAATACGTTGATGTTTTGCTAAATTAATATCCACCCGGGAGTAAAGAAAAAATAAACATTGAGAATTATTCAAGCCATTTCATTTTGAATAACTAAATTCAAGCCATGAAACTCAAACAACTTGTACTGCTTTTATTGCTCTTGCCTTACATGGCAGGCATTGCACAGCAAAAGAGAAAATGGAAACAACTTTTTAATGGTAAAAATCTCGATGGATGGATCGTGAAAATCAAGGGTCACGAACTGGATGATAATTTCGGAAATACTTTTCGTGTGGTGGATGGAAAAATGGTGGTGTCTTATGATCAATACGATTCGTTTCGTGAGCAATATGGCCATATTTTTTATAACAAACCCTACTCTTATTATTTGCTTGCTGTAGAATATCGCTTTGTAGGGACACAGGCAAAGGGAGGCCAGGGATGGGCTTATAAAAACAGTGGCATCATGCTGCATTGTCAACCACCTGCTACCATGCTGAAAGACCAGGATTTTCCGATTTCTATAGAAGATCAATTGCTGGGTGGCGACTCTACAGGCGAAAGGCCTAACTGTAATGTATGCACGCCCGGCACTAATATAGAAATGGGTGATACACTGGTTACGGCTCATTGTATCAATTCTACTTCCAGAACATTCCGAAATGAAGAATGGGTAAGAGCGGAAGTGCTCGTGCTGGGCGATTCTATCATCAAACAAATTGTAGATGGTGATACAGTAATGGTTTATGAAAAACCTCAAATGGGTGGCGGCGTTGTTAATAACTATGACCCTAAAGTAAAGAAAGATGGTATGCTGCTAAGCAGTGGTTATATTTCCTTGCAAAGCGAAAGTCATCCCATTGAATTCAGGAAGCTGGAGATAATAGACCTGGAGAAAAAGTATAAGAAAAAGAGAAGCTAATCCACTATTTCAAGCTTTGCTGCAAATGATATTCAACCAATCCATCAATAGGCGCTTTAATAATTTTGCCGGGCAACATATCGTACTCCCGTGCTACTTCCAATAAAATATCTTTAAAGATATAGGCTATAGTACCCACACAGTTAAATGCATAGCTTTTGTAATTAGGATAATGCATCACAAGGTTTTCGAAAAGGTCTTTAAATGAATTTTTTACCAATTCGTAAAAGTATGTTTGGCCAATATTATCAGCTACAAATTTGCTAAAGTCTGCGCAAAAAATATTGCCGAATGGCTGCCCGTACATGCGCTCAAAAATGGCTTCTTTATCTAAATGAAAAGTTTCATAAATCAATTTCGTTATTTCGCCAGGCATATATCCTCTTATGTAATCGCCTAATAATTTTTTACCTATTGAAGTTCCGCTTCCTTCATCACCAAGAATGTATCCAAGCGAGTCAATATTCTCCGTAATTTTTTCCCCATCATAAATGCAGGTATTCGTTCCCGTTCCCAGTATAGCTGCAAACCCTGGCGAGCTTCCAAGCAACGCTCTTGCAGCAGCGAGAAGATCCAATTCAATAAAAATTTTTGCATGATTGAAAACAGCTTTTATTGAATCAGATAACACAAAATCTTTTCCCGGAAAACAGCCTGCCCCATAATAATATACTGCTTTAATCTGATCGCATAATATTCCCTCGTGCATATTTTGTCTAAGAGAATTTACAATGTAATTGCTGTCGACAAAGTACGGGTTAAAGCCTTCCGTATTAAAATAATGCTTTGACCCATCATGTTCTATCAAACACCAGTTTGTTTTAGAAGTTCCGCTATCTGCTATTAATATCATGAGTTTTTCTAAAAATTAATCAACCAGTTTTCTTCCGATTTTATGCCCGGCTGCGGCATAGTATCCTATCATAAGATAACATGGAATTACCATCCAATAAGCCTGCTGTGCGTTGGCATGATCAGCCAGCCAGCCGTACAACAATGGCAGCAAAGCACCACCGGATATTGCCATTACCAGCAATGAGGAACCAATCTTGGTAAGTTTTCCTAGTCCGCCAATGGCCAATGGCCAGATGGATGGATACATTAGAGAATTGGCCAGCCCCAGCAACGCCACAAACATCACAGATACGTAACCGTGTGTAAACAATGCCATCAAAGCAAAAAAAATTCCGAAAGCTGCTGAATATTTGAGTGCTATTTTTTGGCTGAAATATTTTGGAATGCAAATGATACCAACCAAATAGCCAATTAGCATCCCTGTTAATGTAAATGATGTAAAAAACTTTGCGGTTGAAAGTGAAATACCCTGGTACGTCCCATAAGTAATAATAGTATTCCCGGCAATAACTTCTACTCCCACATACAGGAATAAAGTAAAGCTGCCGATCAACAAATGAGGAAAATAGAAAATGTTCTTTTTGGAAGAAACAATTGGCATTCCCTGCATATTTTCTTCCATTTGATCCTCATTTATTTCAGGAAGATTGGAACGATAGATTAAGAATGATAAACCAATCAGCAAAAGAGTAATGATGGTATAAGGAAAGATAACTTTTTGCGCCAGCGCATCCAAAGCAAGATCTTTATCACTCGTGGTCATATTTTTTAATTGACCCGTGATTGTGTCGGCATTATTTAAGATAATAGCGCCAAGAATAGCCGGTGCCATAATCCCTGCAATGCCATTACATATTCCCATTATACTCATGCGCTTCGCCGCACTTTCTTCGGGGCCAAGAATCGTGACATAAGGGTTGGCTGCTGTTTGTAAAACCGCAAGACCCGCACCTTGCACAAACAAGCCAAGTAAAAAAATACTGTAGGTACGATAAATAGCGGCTGGAATAAAAATAAGAGAGCCCGCAGCTACCAATAACAATCCAAGTGACATCCCATTTTTAAAACCGGTAATCTTTAAAAGTGCTGCCGAAGGAACAGCCATAACAAAATAGGAAATATAAAATGCAAAAGCCACGAGGTATGCCTGGAAATTATTTAACTCACAGGCGATTTGAAGATAAGGAATCAAAACAGAACTAACCCAGGTAACAAATCCAAATATAAAAAACAATGCCCCGATTATTACCAGCGGATTCAACCCTTTTTTATTCTTCATATTTATTTTTACTAAAGCATTTCCCCGCAATCCTCAATGCAAGAGGCGACATCAGCTTACTTCATTTTTTCGAAAATGATCAAGTGCGTTTTTAACACTTCCGTATTTTAATAACATTTTCTTCGCGCTTTCATATTCATCTATTGGCGCTTTTTCCATCAGCATCTTTACGCTTCGGTCAATCATTTTTTCGTTCTCCAGTTTCACATAGATCATACGATTGTCTTCTACTCTTCCTAATTGAATCATCACGGTTGTGCTGATCATGTCAAGGATCATTTTCTGTGCAGTACCACATTTCATGCGCGTGCTTCCGGCTAAAATTTCCGGGCCTGTGATTACCTCTACGGGAAAATCTGCCTGGGCAGCAATGGGCGAATTGGAATTACTTACAATACATGCTGTAGTGATATTCCTTTTGCGGCATTCTGTTAATGCCGCCAATACAAATGGTGTTGTGCCACTGGCCGCGATACCCACTACAATATCTTTAGCCGATACATTTTCATATTGAAGCATCTTCCAGCCTTCAGATGTATCGTCTTCCATCTCTTCCCTTGCTTCTACCAATCGATTAACACCCCCTGCTAAAATCACATTGAAAACACCTTTTTCTATTCCAAATGTGGTTGGCAGTTCGATTACGTCAAGAACTGATAGCCTTCCACCGCTGCCTGTGGCCACATAAAACAGGCGGCCTCCCGATTTCAATTTTGGTACTATAACATGGATCAACTGATTGATCTCCGGCAAAGCCATTTTTATAGCCAAGGCAACTATCTCATCTTCCCGGTTGATAATATCCGTGATTTCTTCAACCGTCATCTTTTCAAGGTTTCGGTACTTCGACGGTTGTTCGGTTATTTTTATCAACTTGATATTTATTAGGTTTTGAAAAAATTCTTCTACAAGTTTCTTTAGGTCTTTTTTGAATTCTTTTATTATAAACTAAAATAGTTTATGGTTAGATGCGAACAATAGATTTCATAGACAAAATAAGACGATAAATTCTCAGTATAATTAAGTCTCGTGATTTTAGTCTGCAAGTTCTATCCATACCGGAGCATGATCACTTGTTTTCTCCCATCCCCGAACGTTACGGTCAACGCCGGCACCAGTAAGACGTTTATCCAGATGTGGGCTCAAAAGAAAATGATCAATACGTAATCCGGCATTGCGGCCATAAGCATTTCGAAAATAATCCCAAAAAGTGTAGATGATATCTTCGGGATATAATTTCCTTAGTGCGTCTGTCCATCCCTGTGATACCAATGTTTTAAAAGCCAGGCGAACCTCGGGACGAAACAGAGCGTCATCCACCCAACGTTCCGGTTTGTAAACGTCAAGTTCCGTTGGCATTACATTGTAATCGCCTGTTAATACAACCGGAGCATCCGATGAAAGGAGCGAAGCAGCGTGAATGGTTAGTCTTTCAAACCATTGCATCTTATAATCCAATTTCGGGCCGGGA
>JBBSBD010000148.1:0-15729 GCA_038251675.1 Chitinophagales bacterium
ATAAAATACAAAATCATACATCATATATGTCACAAGTAAAAGATTATTCTGTAGAAGAAAAATTGTCATCTCTTGTTAAGCTGCAAAAAGTAGATAGCAAGTTAGATGGAATCCAGATCTTAAAGGGCGAGCTACCAATAGAAGTTAGTGACCTTGAAGATGAAATTGAGGGTTTGCATGCACGCCAAAACCGTATTGAAGAAGAGATAAATGGTATGCAGCAGTTTATTGAGGATAAGAAGACTTTAATTAAAGATGCGCAGGATCTTATAAAAAAATATGAAAAACAAAGCGATAATGTGAAGAACAATCGTGAGTTTGAAGCAATCAATAAAGAAATTGAAATGCAAACGCTTGAGACCAAGCTTGCAGAAAAGCATATAAAAGATGCAACAGAGGATATTGGAGAGAAGGGAAAGCAGCTTGAATTAGCTAAAAAAGCAGTTGCCACTAAAGAGGCGAATCTCAAAGGGAAAAAGGGCGAGCTGGAAAAGATTATTGCAGAAACTGATAAAGAAGAGAAAAATTATAACAAGCAGGCTGAGGCTGCAAGAGAGCATGTTGATGAAAGGCTATTAGTAAGCTACGACAGGATACGTAAAAACTATAGGAATGGCCTCGCGGTTGTCCCAGTAGAGAGAGATGCTTGCGGAGGTTGTTTTAATGCAATTCCGCCCCAGAAACAAAGTGATATCAAGCAGCGAAAAAAAATAATTGTATGTGAAAACTGCGGCCGTATTCTTGTTGATGACGAGTTGAACAATGCAGTTGAAGTGAAATAAGAATGAATAAAATGCTACATTAAGGGGTGCCAAAAGCATCCCTTTTTTATTGCTCGCTCCTAATGTAAACAGAACTCATTCAGCCAAAGCATAAATATTGTAATTTGCCTTTTATAAATGCTTAAGCAATTACACATACAGAATTACGCCATAATTGATTCAATTAAAATACATTTTTCGCCCCATTTAAATATTATAACCGGGGAAACCGGAGCAGGAAAAAGTATTCTGATGGGAGCGTTAAGCTTAATTCTGGGAGATAGAGTTGACACTTCAGTTCTGCTTAGCAAAGACAAGAAATGTTTTGTTGAGGGTCTTTTCAGCACAAGCAATTCTTCAGTAAAGGAGTTTTTGCAAAATAATGAACTTGATTGTGAGGAAGAAATTGTGATAAGAAGGGAGATTTCTGTAAACGGAAAATCGAGGGCTTTCATTAATGACACTCCGGTAAATCTTAATCAGTTAAAAGAATTGTCTCAATTACTTGTTGACCTGCATCGGCAATTTGATTCGTTGGAGTTGGGTGATAATCATTTTCAACGCGAGGTGATTGATGCCCTTGCTGCTAATAGTAAGGACATAATTCAATACCAAATCGTGTATAAAAACTATCTCGATACTTCTCAACAACTCGGGCTTATGAGAGAGGAACAGGCTTCAGCTACTAGAGAATACGATTATAATAAATTCCTATTTGACGAACTTGAAGAAGCCCATTTTTCAGAAGGTGAAATAGAAAATGTGGATGCTGAAATTAAATTAATGAGTAATTCAGAAAATATCAAGTCGGTTCTTTCTGAAGTTAGTTTTCAAATGCAGGACAGCGAGGAACCGATCATTCAGCAAGTAAAACTGATAATTAGTAAACTAAGAGGGCTGCGTGATTTTCATCCTGCTATAAATACCTTAACCGAACGGTTACAATCTGCTGAGATAGAGTTACAGGATATTGCCTCAGAGATCGATCAAATAAACGACGGAGTAAATTACGATGCAAAAAAAATAGATGAACTAAATGATCGGATGGGAGAAGGATATCGCCTGCTTAAAAAACATAATGTACAAACTACGGCTGAGCTCATTGAAATAAAAAATACGCTTTCGAAAGAACTTGAAAAAGTTACCAATCTTACTGATGGAATTGTAGCTGTTGAAAATAAGCTAAAAGAATATTACAGCGAAGCAATTAAAATTGCGGAAAAGATTTCAGAGAAAAGGAAAAGGCAGGTTAGCATATTTGAAGAAAAAGTAAACGAGCTTTTAACACAGGTAGGAATGCCGAATGCACATATAAAAGTTGAAATCAAAACAGAAAAGGTTTTAAACGCCTTTGGTATCGATTCCATAGAATTTTTATTCGATGCTAATTTGCCCCAGGGCCTTTCGGGAAAGATGGCACATTTTGAGCCATTGCGTAAGGTTGCCAGCGGAGGAGAATTAAGTCGTTTGATGCTAAGTATCAAATCGCTTGTCGCAAAAAGTATACAATTGCCTACTTTGATTTTCGATGAAATTGATAGCGGTATAAGCGGAGAGGCTGCACGACAGGTTGGCCTTATTATGAAGGAACTTGCGGGTGGCCACCAGGTAATTTCCATAACCCATCAGCCGCAAATCGCATCGAAGGCAGAAACTCATTTTTTTGTGTATAAAGAAATTAAGAATGATAAAATAACTACTGCAATAAAAGAATTAAATAATGATGAACGAATTACTACAATTGCAACGATGCTTAGTGGTGAAAAGCCAACAGCAGCTGCATTTGAAAATGCTAAAGAAATGATAGGGAATTGATGAAAGCGAATCAGGGAGCAAAGGATAATTACAAAGATTTATGGAACCATAAATAAGCTAACGAAACTATTTAACTTAATAAACCAATTAACCAACCATGTCTTACAATTTATTGAAAGGGAAAAAGGGAATTATTTTTGGTGCGCTTGATGAAAATTCAATAGCGTGGAAAACAGCGCTGCGCTGCCATGAAGAAGGTGCCGAAATATTACTCACTAATGCTCCTGTAGCAATGCGGATGGGAGAAATAAATAAACTTGCCGAAAAAATAAGCGCCCCTATCGTTGCCTGTGATGTAACCAGCAATGATGACATGCTCAATTTAATTACCAAAGCAAAAGATCATTTCGGTGGAGGTATTGATTTCATTTTACATTCAGTAGGCATGAGCGTTAATATGCGAAAGGGAAAACATTACACCGAAATTGATTATGGGTTTAATCAAAAGACGCTCGACATTTCTGCCATGAGTCTGCATCGCTTACTTGCAACCGCAATGAAACAAGATGCCATAAATGAATGGGGAAGTGTGGTGGCACTTACTTACATCGCTGCACAAAGAGTATTTCCTGATTATAGTGAAATGGCGGATGCCAAAGCTTTATTGGAGAGTGTAACCCGAAGTTTTGGTTATCACTACGCACTTAAGAAGCACGTAAGAGTAAATACAATTTCACAATCGCCCACACGTACCACTGCAGGAAGTGGAGTAAAAGGTTTTGATGGATTTATGAATTATGCCGAAAAAATGAGCCCTCTCGGCAATGCTACTGCAGAAGATTGCGCTAATTATTGCGTTACACTATTCAGTGATTTTACAAAGTATGTTACTATGCAAAACCTTTTCCATGACGGAGGATTTTCTTTTACCGGCGTTACAGAAAGCGTAATTGAACAGATGGAAAAATAATAATCTTAAATTTCTATTGGAAGGAAAATAAAATAGTGAGTAATTACAAAAATTTCTTCATGATATTCCCAGCCTTTTTTTAAAACAAAAACCGCCCAGTTGCAGAGCGGTTTTTGTTTAATATTCTAAAAGGATTTTAATATCTCTCTTATCAGTATTCATCTTCATTAAAAAAGAAATCTTCCTGGCTGGGATAATCTGGCCAAATATCTTCAAGTCCCTCATAAATTTCTCCACCTTCATCTTCAAGTTCCTGCAAGTTCTCCACCACTTCAATGGGAGCACCGCTACGAATTGAGAAATCTATTAACTCATCTTTTGTAGCAGGCCATGGAGCATCTTCAAGGTGTGAGGCTAGTTCTAAAGTCCAAAACATATATATTCCTTTTTCTTTTTTATAAATTGAAACGGGTAACCAAATTTTCCGCAAAAGTAAAAGTTATATCGGTATTACCAAATAATGTTTTACTTACAGTCAGCTATCTTTTGGTGAATAATATAACGCAATAGGTGCATAGTAAGTATTTTATTTTTGTCTTTTCGAAATTGTATTTTAACCTTTAAATTTAAGCATGTTAAAAGCCACTGGTATTTATAAAAATTATGGTTCTCTGCACGTTTTAAAGGGCGTTGATATCGAAATAGCCAAAGGAGAAATTGTAAGCATAGCAGGCTCTTCCGGAGCGGGTAAAAGTACTCTGTTGCATATTTTAGGTACGCTTGATACGGCAGATAAAGGCGAAATTTATTTGGATGACACGAATGTGTCCAAATTGAGTGGAAAGAAGCTTGCTGAGTTTAGAAATAAGAATATTGGTTTTGTTTTTCAGTTCCACCATCTTTTGCCTGAATTTACAGCATTGGAAAATATATGTGTTCCTGGCTGGATTGCCGGGCGTAAAACCAGCGAGCTCGAAGAGAGGGCATTATCTTTATTAGGCTTACTTAATCTTAGCGAAAGAGCATCCCATAAGCCGGGAGAGTTATCGGGCGGCGAACAGCAAAGAGTTGCAGTTGCAAGAGCATTGATCAATAATCCTTCCATAGTAATGGCGGATGAGCCTACAGGGAATCTTGACTCATCAAACGCGAAAGAGCTTCATAATTTATTCATTGACCTGCGGAATCGCTTTCAGCAAAGCTTTTTAATAGTAACGCATAATGAAGAATTAGCGCAGTTGAGTGATCGCATTTTGCACATGAAAGATGGTAAGATTTTAATGTAAATTTTAATGCATAAAACATAAAAGACCCCGTCATTTGACGGGGTCTTTCCTTTAAGAAAATAAAGATTTTTTATCTTAAAAAAAGCATTTCCCGATACTTTGGTAATTCCCAATATTCATCGTCAACAAGTAACTCTAGTTTATCAACATGATAACGTATCTCATCGAAATAACTCTTCACAGTATCACAATATGCAATTGCTCTTTCCCGTATGTCTGCATTTCCATTTGCAACTTTTCTTGCTTCGATCATCGATTCCACGCGAGTGCTTATGTATGAAATATGTTCAGAAATTTTTGTGGCAATTTGCATTTGACTTGAATAGCTTTTATCATCCAAACCAATCTCCTTTAAACCTCTAATATTCTTTATTAGCACATTTTGATATTTTATTGCTGCAGGAAGAATATAAGTGCTCGCCAGGTCGCCGATCATTCTTGCCTCTATCTGAACTTTCTTAATATAATTTTCCAGTAGTATTTCGTGCCTTGCTTCAAGTTCACTATGGGAATATATATTATGGCTTTCAAATAATTTTTTAGCCTTATCAGTTACAAAGGCATCCAATGCAAGCGGAGTAGTCTTCACGTTGGGCAACCCCCTTTTTTCAGCCTCAGTTGCCCATTCTTCGCTATAGCCATCTCCTTCAAATAACACAGATTTACTCTCGACAATATATCTCTGAATGATTTGCATGAGGGCGATCTCTTTCTTTTCGCCACCATCGATTAGAGAATCAACATCTTTTTTAAATTGGGTGAGGGTTTCGCACATTATAGAATTTAAAACAGTCATTGCTGCCGCACAATTGGCTGCAGAGCCAACTGCCCTAAATTCAAATTTATTTCCTGTGAAAGCAAATGGCGAAGTACGATTTCTATCAGTGTTGTCAAGCATTAGCTCAGGAATGCTTTTGTGGATATCCAATTTCAGCATTGCTTCATCTTGCTCATCGAAATTGTCACCTACTCTTTTTTCAATCTGGTTTAAGACATCGGTTAAATATTCTCCAATAAAAATTGAAATAATAGCCGGTGGAGCTTCGTTAGCGCCAAGCCTGTGATCGTTTCCAGCACTTGCTATAGAGGCTCTTAAAATATCTGAATAATCATGAACTGCCTTTATTGTATTTACAAAAAAAGCAAGAAACATTAGGTTTGTCTTCGGCGTTTTTCCAGGCGCTAACAAATTGACGCCTGTATTGGTAGCCATGCTCCAGTTGTTATGTTTTCCGCTTCCATTTATACCGGCAAATGGCTTTTCATGAAGCAGTACCATAAGCCCATGCCTTCTTGCAACTCGAGTCATCACATCCATCAATAATGTGTTATGATCTACAGCAAGATTTACTTCTTCAAAAATAGGTGCACACTCAAACTGCGACGGAGCAACTTCGTTATGCCTTGTGCGCAAAGGAATTCCTAATTTGTATGCCTCCTGCTCATAATCTCTCATAAATGCGTAGATTCTTTCCGGGATTGAAGCAAAATAATGGTCTTCAAGTTGCTGTCCTTTCGCAGGTGGATGACCAAAAACAGTACGCCCCGTCATTACAATATCAGGACGGGCATTTGCTATTGCTGCATCTACAACAAAATATTCCTGCTCCCAACCAAGTGTAGGAGTAACAGAGGTAACGTTTTTATCAAAATATTGACATACGTCGATAGCTGCTTTATCAAGTGCTACAAGCGCCTTTAAGAGGGGAGTTTTCGCATCGAGTGATTCACCTGTATAAGAAACGAAGATGGTAGGGATACATAACGTTTTGCCGTTTCCAATTTCCATAATAAATGGTGGTGATAACGGATCCCATGCGGTATAGCCTCTCGCTTCGAAAGTAGCCCTCAATCCGCCGCTTGGAAAGGACGAAGCGTCGGGCTCCTGTTGTATAAGAGCGGCACCGTCAAATTCTTCGATTTCAGTGCCATCACTCTTTAGAGTGAAAAATGAGTCATGTTTTTCCGCAGTTGCTTCTGTTAAAGGTTGAAACCAGTGCGTAAAGTGTGTTACATCTTTTGTTTCCGCCCATGCCTTGAGGCCAGCAGCAATTTGGTCACCCATCCGGCGATCAATTTTGCTTTGGGTTTTTATTGATGAAAGCAAGCTTTTGTAGGCCTCATCACTAAGAAACTTCCGCGCCTTTTTTATGGTAAAGACATTATCACCAAAAATTGCGGTAATTTTTTGAGGTTTTGGCCCCTGTGGATTTTTAGTATTTGAGAGTAAGTTGTGTAAAGCATTTAGTCTTAAAGATTGCATTATTTTGAGTTTTAGATGGCAAAAAAAGGATTTATCCGTTATAAAAACAAAGATTTTTTATAAAATGTGGTTAATTCTTGTTCATTTGTGGAAAATAATTCACATGTTATTTTTTAGTTATATAAAATCGGGCCTTAATTTTTTCCCAATCGGTAAGATAAATTATTGGTATTAAAAGTAAGGGAAAATAAATGCTTCGATATCTTACGATAGCACCCAATATTGGAATTGTGTATCCAATAACCAAAAACATGCTGATGCTAAAAAACAAGCAGAAGTAAATAAGCGGGGGCAGTGAGGTCTTTTTTCTAAAAAAAATAAACAAAAGGAAAAGTACCTCGTATACCGAAATTTCCAGCGCCAATGGCGTATATAAAAAGTTGAACTTTTCATTAAGATACGGACGTATAAGTGAATGATTGAGTGCCTGAGGTGCGTTATGTAAAAAGCTTCCGATATTGGCGTGGAGCGGGTTTATAGCAATTGCAGATCCTCCGTGTTTGGATAGCTCTATAAACTCAATCTGCTTTGATGCAACATGCTCCGGCAGGTTAAATGCCAGCGGTAGAGTAGTGGAAAGGAAGAATAAAACTGATGCCGCGCCATAAACTCCAAGAAAACTAATAAAAGCACGCTTATGGAAACGTTCGGCTATTAGCCAGGCCAGCAATGCGGGAGCTAATGCTATAAACACGAAATTTCTCAAAAGCAGAATGATGCAAAGAAAAATTAGCATGAAAAAAATAGTTCCTGACAGATGCTTTTTTTGTTCTATTAATTTTTGTGTATTGTAAATAACAATCGAAAGACATAGGAAAATAAATCCGTCCCGATGGATGCCGCTTGTGAAATATATAACAGAAGGCAAAAGGAAAATGCATATAATTATTACAAAGCTATACTTCGGCATAAGTTTAATAAAAATCTTATAGAAGTAAATCGCACCAAAGAATATTAGAAAATTAAAAAAGAGCGTATTAATAAAGAAGTTTTTTCCACTGAAAATATCGAAGATGGAAAGTATTTTGGCAATAATATTCGTTCTGAGGTCATTCCAAAATGAATCAGAGCTTTCAAAGAAATTGGAATAATTATTATAATTAGTACGAAAAATATTAGTCAGGTATTCATAAGGTTTATTGAACAGCAGATCAAATTCAGCAATTCCCTGTCTTTGAAATTCTCTCGCATCAGCCACGGGATAATAATAGAGACTAATGTATCCATTCACAAGCCCAACGAGTACTCTTATAAGAAAAAGAATGATTAATACTCTACTACTTAAGCCACAATATCTAAAAAATCTTAACCGGGTTATAAGCCAACACAAAAGAATTGTATAAAAAATAAATAATAAATAACCCATTAATCTATTTTGATTGTGGGAAGTTAGTTAAAATATTTACATAGTATTTGGCTAAGAAAGTTCAGGACATTGTAAGTTTGCGCCTTATATATAATCATGGAAATTACATTTGAGATTGCTGATAAATTAGGGCTTAAAAAGGATGAATTTGAAAAAATTATTTCCATACTTGGCCGTGTTCCAAATTTTACGGAGTTAAGCGCTTACTCAGTAATGTGGAGTGAGCATTGCAGTTATAAGAACTCAATTAAATGGCTTAAAACTTTACCAAGGGAAGGATCAAAACTTCTTGTAAAAGCCGGAGAGGAAAATGCCGGGCTCGTGGATATAGGCGATGGACTTGGAGTAGTTTTTAAAATTGAAAGCCATAACCATCCTTCGGCAATAGAACCATTCCAGGGTGCCGCAACAGGTGTTGGAGGCATTCACAGGGATATTTTTACTATGGGAGCCCGGCCCGTTGCCACGTTAAACTCGTTACGCTTTGGAGATTTGGAAAAAGAAAAGACACGCCATTTATTAAGTGGCGTAGTGCATGGCATTGCTCACTATGGTAATTGTTTTGGAGTGCCTACCGTAGGCGGCGAAATATATTTTGAAGATTGCTATCATACAAATCCGTTGGTAAATGCGATGAGCGCCGGTATAGTCCGTATTGGGGAAACCGTTAGCGCAACTGCGACTGGTAAAGGCAACCCGGTTTTTATTGCTGGTAGTGCTACAGGTAAGGATGGCATGGGCGGAGCTGCATTTGCCTCTGCTGACATTACAGACAACAGCGCTGAGGATTTACCTGCAGTTCAGGTAGGTGATCCTTTCCAGGAGAAAAAATTACTCGAGGCATGCATCGAAGTTCTTGCAACCGGGGCGATTATAGGCATGCAGGATATGGGTGCCGCCGGTATTATTTGTTCGACAGCCGAGACTAGTGCAAAAGGTGGAGTGGGAATGAAAATAAATCTTGATAAAGTTCCAACCCGGCAAAAAAATATGAAGTCATGGGAATTATTGTTGAGTGAAAGTCAGGAAAGAATGTTGCTTACCATTAAGAAAGGAAGTGAAAAGGAAGTTATTGAGATTTTTGACAAATGGGATCTTCCGTGTTCTGAAATTGGAGAAGTAATAGATGGAGGGTTGCTAAAGTTCTATATGAATGATGAACTCGAAGCAGAAATTCCAGCAGAAAGCCTTGTCCTAGGTGGAGGAGCACCCGTCTACGAGAGGGAATATAAAGCGCCAAGCTATCTCGACAAAACGAGGAATTTCGATATTAATAAAATTCCTTTGCCAGACGATATTAAAGCAATTGCGGAAAAAATAATACAGTTACCAAACATTGCATCAAAGAAATGGGTGTATGATCAGTACGATAGTATGGTAGGAACTTCCAATCTCAATACTAACGCTCCTTCCGATGCGTCGGTGGTTGCTGTGGAAGGAACAATAAAAGCTCTTGCGCTTACTACTGATTGTAATAGCCGCTATGTATTTGCCGATCCCTACATAGGTTGTATGATTGCTGTGAGTGAAGCAGCCCGCAATATTGTATGTAGTGGCGGCAAGCCTTTAGGGGTAACAAATTGCCTCAACTTTGGAAACCCTTATGACCCCGAGGTTTACTATCAGTTTGTCGAAAGCATAAAAGGCATGAGCGAAGCATGTACAAAATTTGAAACACCCGTTACCGGAGGGAATGTGAGTTTTTATAATCAGTCGCCCAGTGGCCCGGTATATCCCACGCCAGTTATTGGTATGGTTGGACTTCTCGAGAATTTTGAAAATAGAATGACACTTGATTTTAAAAATGAGGAAGATGTGATTTATTTGCTCGGTGCGAATAAAAATGATATCAATTGTTCAGAATACCTTCATAAAATATGCGGAGTAGAATACTCACCTGCGCCATATTTTAATCTTGAAGAAGAATTTAATTTGCACAAAACCGTAAGTGAACTCATTGATAAAAAAATAATTGAATCGGCTCATGATGTGAGTGAGGGAGGCATTTTCGTTACGCTCTCCGAAAGTTGCTTTTCAAAAATGCTTGGCTTTGAAATAGCAACAGACAGTGCTGAAGTCCGCAAAGATGCTTTTTTATTTGGCGAAGCTCAGGGAAGAGTGATTGTGTCGATATTACAAAAGAATATTAATGAGTTTGAATCTTTGATAGACGTCCCTTTTCAAAAATTAGGTAGTGTTACTTCCGGAGAAATAATTGTCGATAAAGAAAAGTGGGGAAATGCCAGTCAATGGAATGAAAAATATAATGACGCAATTGGAAATCATTTTAAAAATTACCTGCCGGAGTAATGGATAAAAAATCAAACATAGTGGTGACAGGTGCTGCAGGATTTATAGGCAGTTGTCTTGTACGTTTTTTAAATGACAAAGGTTACAAACAGCTTATTCTTGTTGATGATTTCAGCCATGTTGAAAAAGAAAGAAATCTTGAAGGGAAGGATTTTCTGAAGAAGGTTGAGAGAGAAAATTTTTTCATTTGGTTACAGGAAGAAAAGCCTGAGATTGATTTTGTCTTTCATATTGGCGCAAGAACAGATACCACTGAATTTAATTATTCAATTCATGAGCATTTAAATGTAGAATATTCACAAAAAGTTTGGAACTATTGTACTTTAAACAAAATACCTCTTGTGTATGCATCCTCGGCAGCCACCTATGGCTCAGGAGAATTAGGCTATAGTGATGACCATTCAATAATTAATGATCTTAAGCCATTGAATCCTTATGGCGTTTCCAAAAATGAATTTGATAAATGGGTTTTGGAAAAGGTAAAAGATGAAGATCCGTTAAAAGTTACCACTGCCCCACCGGCGTGGGCAGGACTAAAGTTTTTTAATGTATATGGCCCAAATGAATACCACAAAGGAAGAATGGCAAGCGTGATTTTTCATTCTCATAATCAAATAATCGAAAAAGGTTTTGTAAAGCTTTTTAAATCCCACAAAAAGGGATACAAAGACGGGGAACAATTGAGAGATTTTATCTACGTAAAGGATGTATTGAAAATCTGTTTTTGGTTTTTAGAATGTTGGAATAGCGACCCGGTTATCTTTGTTTCCGGAATCTATAATGTGGGGACGGGCGAAGCCCGAGCATTCAACGATTTGGTAAAATCAACATTCCACGGCGTGGATAGTAATACTGAGATCCAATATATAGACATGCCCGAAGACATTAGGGAAACGTATCAATATTATACCCAGGCTGAAATGAAAAAATTAAGAGATGCGGGGTATTCAGATTCTGTTTATTCACTTGAAGATGGGGTGGAAGAGTACGTAAGAAATTATCTTTCCAAAAAAGAAATATATTAATGTGCGAGATATACAATAACAAGTGATACTATTTAAGTTATCTTAACGTCCAGAAAATATTGACCGTTTTTCCACAAATCAAATTTTGCTTTTTTACCATCAATTATTAGCTGTAAGTTTGCATGACCTCACGGATTTTACAGCATTATTTTCTTTCCGCTGGTCATCTTTATTCAAGGAACTTACTTAAAAGAATTAGCAGGTAACATTTTTTGTTACTTTTTTAATTATTATATAATTTTTTTTTAAAAAACTAATCGCAAAAAATGGCCAAGTATATTTTTGTTACGGGAGGTGTTACTTCTTCTTTGGGTAAAGGAATTATCGCCGCATCTCTTGCCAAATTGCTTCAGGCAAGAGGTTTGAAGGCAACGATACAAAAATTTGATCCTTATATTAATGTTGATCCAGGTACCTTAAATCCATACGAACATGGAGAGTGTTATGTGACCGAAGATGGTGCAGAAACAGACCTTGACCTTGGCCACTATGAACGTTTCCTTAACATTCATACATCGCAGGCTAATAATGTAACAACTGGCCGAATTTATCAAACCGTTATCAATAAAGAAAGAGAAGGAGACTACCTGGGTAAAACGGTACAAGTTGTCCCCCATATTACAGATGAGATTAAGCGCCGTATGCTTTTACTTGGCGAGAAAAATGAGTACGATGTAATACTTACTGAAATCGGCGGAACTGTGGGCGATATTGAAAGTCTTCCTTTTATTGAAGCAGTTCGCCAACTGCAATGGGAGATGCCGGAAGAAGATTGCATTGTTGTTCATCTTACATTAATACCTTACCTGAAAGCTGCCAAGGAACTCAAAACAAAGCCTACGCAACACAGTGTGAAACTAATGAGTGAAAATGGGATACATCCTGATATATTGGTATGCAGAACCGAGAGGCCTCTTGGAGACGATCTGAAAAGGAAAATTGCTCTTTTTTGTAATGTAAAAGAAAACGCTGTAATTGAGGCAGCAGATGCATCAACCATCTATGAAGTTCCAATTGCTATGCTGCGTGAGAAGCTTGATTTGATAGTGCTGAAAAAATTGCAGATTACTAATTACAATGAACCTGAACTTGGAAAATGGAAAGAATTTCTTGAAAAATTAAAACATCCAAGATACAAAGTAACAATAGGTCTCATAGGGAAATATATTGAATTACAGGACGCTTATAAATCTATACTGGAATCTTTCATTCATGCAGGGGCAATGAACGATTGCAAAGTGCAGGTTGTAAACGTTCACAGCGAATATATTTCTGATGAGAATGTCGCAGAGAAGCTAAATGGGCTTGATGGGTTGCTCGTTGCTCCAGGGTTCGGCTTTCGGGGAGTGGAAGGGAAAATAATAGCTGTTAAATATGCCAGGGAAAATAATCTTCCGTTTTTTGGAATATGCTTAGGCATGCAAATGGCTGCTATAGAATTCGCACGAAACGTTCTTGGAATAAAAGATGCGGATTCTACCGAAATGAACGAGAGCACGCTTAATCCCGTAATAGATATGATGGAGGAGCAGAAAAAAATTACTATAAAAGGCGGTACCATGCGTTTGGGCTCTTACCCATGCGAGATTAAAGAAGATACACTTGCTTATAGTATTTATGATACTACTACAATAAATGAACGACATAGGCATCGTTGGGAGTTTAACAATAAATATCTGGAGAGATTTGAACAAGCCGGAATGATTGCAAGCGGTATAAATCTCCAGACAGGCCTTGTTGAGATTATTGAATTATCGAATCATCCTTTCTTCATAGGTGTACAATATCATCCCGAATTAAAAAGTACCGTAGAAAATCCTCATCCTTTATTTGTGCACTTTATAAAAGCAGCAAAAGGCCATGCTGATGCAGATAAATTAATAAACCAAGTAAACATGCAGGGAGAAATGAGTAGTTAACCCTCAATTAATTATTGATTTAGTCAATATTAACATTATACTATAATCTGACATTAAACCCTCAACTGTTAAACTTTGTCTATAATGTATATTTGCCACCGCCTTACGGTGATCATCTAAATATATATATCATGATAAAAAAAATACTATTTAGTCTTATTCTTTTTTCTGGTTTAAATGCTTTTTCTCAATCATCTTCACTCGGTAAGAGCGATCCCGATGCGAAAAAAATATTAGACAATGTAAGTGCGAAGTTTAAAACATATAAATCGGTAACTGCAAAATTCACTTTAAAGATCGAAAATTCTGAAGGGAAAGTATTAGGTACTAAGTCCGGAGTCGTAAATATGAAAGGTTCTAAATATAGGATTAGTGTTTCAGGGCAGGAGATTTATAGCGATGGAAACAATATTTGGACGTACGATAATTCTGATAATGAAGTTCAGATTACAAAATTTGACGGTTCTTCAAATATGATTACCCCACAGAAGATGTTTACAAATTTTTATGATAAAGATTTTTTATACAAATTAAATGGGCAGTCGAAAGTGGGAAACAAAACCATACAAGAAATCGAGCTGACTCCCGTAGATAAATCAAAGGCTTTCTTCAAAGTGCTTGTAGGTATTGATAAGGCTACACAGTCAATCGCAACTACAAAGGTTTTCGAAAAAAATGGCAATAAGTACACTTACATTGTTGCCAGCATGAAAACAAATACCAATTTACCTGATTCATTATTTGTGTTTGATGCTAAAAGTTATCCTAATGTTGAGGTAGTAGATTTGCGGTAAGAATTTTTTTACAAGGTAATTTCTGCTTCGGCGATTTTTACAGGCTTAGGAGATTGATCTGCGTATACAATGTGCAAAGTACCTTCCTTATATGTAAGGCCTGGGATTTTATTAAGTACAAGTGAAATGTTTCTTTTCAAATTTGGTGAATACACTGCAAGGCCCTTTACTATGCTAACTTCAGTTTTATTACCCTGAGGAGAAATATAATCCACCGTGATATCTCCATAAGAAGAAATATTCCCAGAGCGATTGAATGTCATTTTTAAGATTGGAATGCTATCCTTTTCCATCTTAAAAGAAGGATTACTAATATCAATTTTAAGCGAAGTTTCTCCATTGCGAATTATCACAGGAATTGATATTCCGAAGAGAGGAGTTATGTGAATGGAAATGTTTGAGTCCTTCCCTGATGATTCATTTTCTTCTCCAAGAGGCTTTGGGTTCTCTGAGGCTCTAAAAAATAAATGAGAGCGATATTCTCCGGACGCAAGTTCATTTTTTCTAATCACTTGTATCTTCACAGATTGCGCTTCATTAGGTCCCAAAGTTACTTTGCGCGGAAAAAAGCGAAGATTTTTGTCTGCAAAATTTTGAGCGCTATCACCCTGATCCGCTGGCCGGAACTTGCCATCTTCATCCATTTTAAATTGCACGAAAGAGATCATATATGTCGCCGTATCCTTCCCGATGTTTGCGAGGTTTATTTCTTCTGTTCTTTTGGAGCCTTCAAAAACTACTCTCTTGGGGGTTATTAATAAATTGCCCTGGGAAAAAGAATCTTCAGAAAAAAATAGTGAAAGAAATAATAAGCAGCAAAGAAAAGCTGGCTGTTTTTTTTTATTTAATAATGTGTTCATGCGAATAAAATAATCAAACATAGACGGCCAAAAATATAAAATGAATGCTGTAAATATAACAGCATTCATTTTATGAGTTTTTGAAAAATAAGTTTAGTTGTAGTTTACTATCACGAAAAACGGAGAAGCAGTAGTGTAAACTCCGGCCGGCTGACCTGCGTTCACATTTAAATCTGCACCTACATAAAAGGTTTCTACGCCAGATCCATCAAGTGTACCTGTAGCAACATCGCTGGTAAAGTTATCAGCAACCATGTTGTTACCTGCATTACTTAGAGTTGCAGATACGGGCAAAGAAATGTCGTAAGTAAAATTTGCCTGGCCGCTAACAGTAAACTGGGCAGCAGAAACGGTACCTGTAACAGCGGGAAGAGATACTCCTCCACCTCCGTTTGGTGTACGTGTTCCTGATACTGATGGGTCTAATGTAACGATACCACCAGCAAGTGTACTTACTGAAACATTACCAAAGTCCATATC
>JBBSBD010000149.1:0-15720 GCA_038251675.1 Chitinophagales bacterium
GGCGCTGAATAAAGAAATGTTTTTTGAATACAATCAATTGTAAAGCATTGGTTTTTATTAATACTTGCTTGTCAAAATAAAAATCGCAATGTAAAATCTTTTTTTTCTAATAAATATCAGGACATGCTAATAAGCCTCTTCCGTGGGAACGGAGGAGGCTTTTAGTTGTTGATTCTTATTCCTCATTTAAATGCGATTGCCAGACGATTAGTATCAATGAAATACTTAAAAATATTGTAACGATTTTTTTAATAAAACATGTTGGAGTTATTTATTAATACAGAAATATGGAAGGCAACAATTTTAAAAGAAGCTATTAAAAATGTAAGGATTATGGATTTACATCTATTCAATCAACTCCTTGTGATTGAATAAATACCACGTAGAAACTAGCAGTTGGAATATATAGCACAATTGAATTAATTGTATATTCGGTATTATTAATTCTAACGATTCGCTATGCATACCTGGAGAATAAAAGTTTCCCTGTTTCTTAATTATTTTGTTTTCGCCATACTTTTAAACAGTGTAGGTACAGTTATTTTACAGGTGCAGAATAATTATGGAGTTACCCAAGGTTCAGCGAGTGTATTAGAAGCATTCAAAGATCTTAGCATCGCGATCGTTTCTTTTCTCGTGGCGTCATATATTACAAGGATTGGCTATAAAAATTCTATGTTATTGGCTTTGGCCTTAGTAATTATTGCCTGCCTGTTCATGCCATTTATTGGCGGATTTGCTATGACCAAAGTTTTATTTGCCATAACCGGTGCAAGTTTCGCATTGATTAAAGTTTCAGTATATGCGACAATCGGTCTTGTTACTTCCAATAAAAAAGATCATGCGAGCTTTATGAATTTTATTGAGTCTTTTTTTATGATTGGAATTCTGGCAGGCTATTTTATTTTCAGCGCATTTGTAAACGATGCGGATCCTACATCAAGATCCTGGCTGAACGTATATTACCTCCTGGCAGGAATTTCCGCTTTGGCATTTATTTTATTACTAAGTTCATCACTTGACGAATCATCGGTTAAAAGCGAAGAAACAAAGTCCTTTATAGAAGACTTTGGTGATATGGTTAAACTTGCGATTCGTCCCCTTGTGTTGGTCTTTATCATAAGTGCATTTTTTTATGTACTCATAGAACAAAGCATTATGAGTTGGCTTCCAACTTTCAACAGCCAGGTACTGCACATGGCTACAAAATTAAGTATTGAAATGGCCAGCATACTTGCAGCCTCGACAGCGTTAGGTCGTTTTATTGCCGGTATTGTACTTCGTAAAGTACATTGGCTGTTAGTATTGATTGTTTGCCTCGCCGGTGCGGCCATACTGGTTTTGCTGGTAATACCTTTGGCTTCTACAATAGGAGTTACTTCAATAAACAGTTGGAGCCAGGCACCTTTTGTAGCTTTTATTTTTCCGGTGATTGGCTTATTGCTTGCTCCTGTATATCCGGCCATAAATTCTGTTATTTTAAGCTCACTGCCTCCAAGGCAACATGCTCCTATGAGTGGATTAATTGTCATATTTTCTGCATTGGGAGGCACGACGGGTTCAATAATAACCGGCCACATTTTCCAGGCTTATGGTGGTCAAACGGCTTTTTATTTTTCTCTTATCCCCATTGGTATTCTTATTATAAGCCTCATAATCTTTAATGGCTTACAGAAAAAAGCTGCAGGAATAGAGGCTGTTAAAAGAGTTACTATTTAAATAAATGGTTTAAAAAAATATTATGAAGCCAGATTCAATTTTTCATTTAGGGGAATTATTTGAGCAGGTACAAATACAAAAGATTTTCCCCGATAATAAAACATTTGTTGATGCTGTGCCGAAAGAGGACCTATCACTTATACAAGAGCGTTATGAAGCTCAAAAAAATGATGATGACTTTGACCTCGGTAATTTTGTTCATCAATATTTTAGTCCGCCACAGCCACTCACCAGTTCTTATGAAAGTGATACTAACAAGCCGGTAAGTGTTCACATAGAAGAACTTTGGGATATTCTTACCAGGAAGCCAAATAATACAAAGGGATCGCTGATTCCGTTACCATTTCCGTACATTGTTCCCGGCGGCCGTTTTCGGGAGATCTATTATTGGGATAGTTATTTTACTATGCTCGGCCTGCAAGTCTCCGGGCGAGTGGATCTTATTCAGAACATGGTTGATAATTTTGCTTTCCTGGTCGATAAGGTTGGCTATATTCCCAATGGCAACCGTACCTACTACATTGGGCGATCACAACCACCATTCTTTGCATCGATGGTAAATCTTTTAAGCGAGGAGAAAGGCAGAAAAATTTTACTGGACTATTTACCGCAACTTGAAAAAGAATATAATTTTTGGATGAAAGACACTGCCGGATTGAACAAAGAAAATCTTGCCGTAAGCCATGTTGCGCTCTTGCCAAATGGAAGTATTCTGAATCATTATTGGGATGAAAATAATACACCCCGGCCCGAGGCTTATCAAAAAGAAATAAAATGGGCGGAACCAATTCAAGATAAAAAATCATTTCACAGGCATCTGAGGGCTGCATGTGAATCAGGTTGGGACTTTTCTTCAAGATGGTTTAAAAACGATAAGGAGTTCACGAGCATACATACCGGTGATATTATACCGGTGGACTTAAATTGCCTGCTGCTTAATCTTGAAAAAATCATTGCGGAGGCGTACGAGTTTTCCGGGGACGAGACAGCGGCCCAAAAGTATATTTCATTTGCCGTGAAAAGGAAACAGGCAATTGACACATACTGCTGGAATAGTGAAAAAGGATTTTATTTCGATTATGATTTTATTTCTTCTTCGCAAAAAAAATCATTAACCCTCGCAAGCACCTTCCCACTGTACTTTAAAATTGCATCTTCGCAACAAGCAGATGCTGTCGCCCGAATTATTGAGAGCCAGTTTTTAAAGCCCGGAGGCTTGGTCTCAACTACTCAAACGACCAGCGAACAATGGGATGCGCCTAACGGCTGGGCGCCTTTGCAATGGATAGCAATAATGGGACTGGCAAATTATGGACATAACGAATTGGCTAAAGAGATCGCAACACGGTGGATGAATATAAATGAAAAAGTTTTTAAGAATACCGGGAAGATGATGGAAAAATATGATGTCGTTTCCACAGATCTTATGGCCGGAGGAGGAGAATATGAAACGCAAGATGGATTTGGCTGGACCAACGGCGTTTACCTTGCATTAGAAAAATGGCTGGAAATATCTTAAGAATTAATGAAATCTGTATCCTAAAATTACTTTTGCAATGGCATTATCTGTGTTCTTGGTAAAACCCCAACCGAAGCCAAAATTTAATTCCCAATCCGGAGACCAGGTTAAATCCGCCGCTGCAAATAGCTGGTGTTGCTGAATTTGATAGGGCTGATACTTGAATAAGGCTCCAAGCGCCCCATAGTATTCAAATCCACCTGCGATAACATCGGTAAAATTATAGGAAGCTTTTGCATTTGGCGCAAATTCAAATCCTTCATTTTTATTTGCACCATGAAAGGATTTCTCGAAAGTGGGATTAAAAGACAGGTACCATTTATCAAATTGCTTATCCACAATCGGCCTTATTTCAAGCGACCAGTCATCTTCACTATATGCGAATTTTTGAAAACCTGCCTCGAGCGATAAACTTACTCCAACCGGCCAATTCCAACTCTTTGGAACTTTTACCCTTGGCCTTATATGGCTGCCCACATAGCCTGTACGGTTATTGCTGCCGATTGTATTAAAAATATAAAACCCGGTTTCGAACCAGGAATTCCAGCCATGTGTAATTTCAATGGTTTCATGAAAGACATGATTCGTTGGCAACACACCGTCAATTTTCTGTCGTGTTCCATCAAAAGTAAAATTGCTATGCAGTTCCAGCATGGTGCTGCCTTTTACCATTGTTTCAGAACCGTACACCTGTATTTCATAGTTTTCCTGGGCCTTGCAAAAAGAAAACATAATGCATGGCATTAAAATAATTAGAGCAAGCGCTTTACCAGAATGAATTTTTAGTTTTCGAAAATGCATTAGTCAAATATTTTTATTAATATCTGTTTTCAGGCACGAAATCTTTATGAGTAGATATCAAAAATAAAATAAACAAGGCAGGCACTCAAATAAACTATGGGAACAACAAATATTACTTTGTGTACTACCTTTTCGGACATACCCTAATTTTTAAATCAATATTTTTTAATTTGCCTCTTGTTCCATTTTAAGTTAACTTTATCCTGACACTTTTTTAATGAAACAGATAAGAGAGCTAATATTTTATCGACATTATTTTCATGAATTCTTCGACGGACAAACCGAAAAAGTAAAAGAGAAAATTGATTATGTATTTTTCGTATTGACACATACTGCCCGTGTGCCAGAGAAATTTTTAAAGCACATGGAAGGGCAAAAGGGGCTTTACGAAATCAGGGTTGAAGTTGGCAGCAATATCTTTCGCATTTTCTGCTGCTTTGACAAAGGAAAAATTGTTGTGCTTTTCAATGGCTTTCAAAAAAAGACGCAGAAAACTCCAAAAGGGGAAATTGAATTAGCACATAAACTAATGAACGAATACTTTGACAATAAATAACATTACCATGGCGACAAAGAAAAAAAATACTACATCATTTGACGAGCATCTCACTAAGCGTTACGGCAAACGTGGAACTTCAAAAAGAACAGAATTTGAAATAAAAGCAAAAGCGTTTCTTATTGGAGAAGTTATTAAAGATGAAAGGCGAGTTGCAAATTTGACACAAGAACAATTAGCAGACAAAATCGGAGCAAAAAAGAGCTTTATCTCAAGAATTGAAAATGGTAAAACGGACATACAACTTTCGACACTTTACCGACTTCTTGAATTTGGTTTAGGAAAAAAAGTTGAGTTGACTGTTCGCTAAAAGCCAAGGCAGCACACACAAAAGTATTTGCAAAAGCAGGCTGAACAATGTAACATCAGCAGTCGTACGAGCTCGACGTTCAATTTTCAGCATTAGTTGTTCAACTTTATGTTTTCAATTGGGTATTTGTACCCGGGAGACAAGCAATGAATTCCCTGCTTTTGCAAATACTCGAAAGATAGCAGCATTCGCGGAATCTTTCAATAGCGATATACTATTGAACGATTTATTCTTTTAAGAACTGAATCATTTTTTATAACAATGCACATCTTTTATCTCTTCGATATGATGAGACTTTATAAAAATAAAAATCCCGGATATGATCGTATCCGGGATTTTTTTACTCAATAGAATTACATTTATTCCTTCTCTTCTTTATCTGCCTCTTCAGTATTCGTGTCTTCAACTTTTACCTCCGCTTCGGCAGAAGGCTCGATTTTAGCTGCCTTTTCGGTATCCTCTTTTTTCTCAGGAGCTTTTTCTTTTGCTTTGGAATCAATCTTTACTTCCTCAATTTTCTCTTCTTCCTTGGCTTCTTTCTTCACTTCGACTTCGGGTGCTTTCTTACTCTCTGTTTCAATTTTTTCAGGGGCAACTTTATTTGTTACTTCTGCATCGCTTTCGTTATCCATTTTCTTTTTCAAGTCAGCTAATACACCCAGGTCTCCAAGAGTTGTTTTTTCAACCTTGCTCTGAATGGTTTTTACCGCTTTTTTAGTGGTTTCTGCATCAACTCTTTTTTCTTTTATTTGTGCATTTTTTTCATCCACTTTTACCTGCTCCCAAATACGGCTATGGCTCAAGATTATCTTTTTGTCGTTACGATCAAATTCAATAACCATAAACGGAGCTATTTGATCTATACCGATGCTTTTTTCATCCTCCGTGCGTAAGTGACGGGCGGGTGCAAAACCTTCGAGGCCATAAGGCAGTTGAACAATAGCGCCTTTATCATCTTTCCTGGTAACGGTTCCTTCGTGAATACTTCCAACCGGGAATGTTTCTTCAAGCGAGTTCCATGGATCTTCTTCTATTTGCTTATGTCCAAGCTGTAGTTTGCGATTCTCCTTATCAATACTCATGATGATCACATCAATCTCGTTACCCACTTTAGTGTACTCATTTGGGTTATTGAACCTCTTGAGCCAGCTAAGGTCACTTATGTGTATCATTCCGCCGATGCCGGGAGATAGCTCAACAAACACGCCATAAGGTGTAATATTTTTCACCAATCCTTTGTGTTTGCTTCCTTCAGGATATTGCTGTTCAATCGTATTCCATGGATCTTCAGTCATTTGCTTAATAGAAAGACTCATCTTACGGTCTTCTTTGCTAAGCGTAACTACTTTGGACTCGTACTCGTCACCAAGTTTAAAGAATTCTTTAGCATTGATTGGTGTGTTAGCCCAAGTAATTTCACTTACGTGAACAAGGCCTTCCACTCCGGGGAAAATTTCAAGGAAGGCGCCATAGTCTTCTATGTTCACCACTTTACCTTTTACAATTTCACCTTCTTTAATATTTTCTGGTAAAGTATCCCATGGATGAGGAGTTAATTGTTTCAATCCAAGGCTTATTCTCTTTTTGTCATCATCAAAATCAAGAACAACAACATTCAGCTTTTGATCAAGTTTCAACACTTCACTTGGATGGTTTATGCGGCCCCAACTAATATCAGTGATATATAATAAACCGTCTAATCCGCCAAGATCAAGAAATGCACCGAAGTCTGTAATGTTCTTAATAGTTCCTTCAAGCACCTGGCCTTTTTCAAGTTTGCCGATAATTTCTGCACGTTGTTGTTCAATATCGCTTTCAATAAGCGCTTTATGAGAAACAACTGCATTCTTTATAGCTTCATTAATTTTTACAACTTTGAATTCCATTGTCTTGCCGACAAACTGGTCGTAGTCAGTAACGGGTTTCACATCAATCTGTGAACCCGGTAAGAATGTTTCCATCCCAAATACGTCCACAATTAATCCACCCTTTGTTTTGCTGGTTACAAGGCCTTTTACTATTTCTCCTGTTTTGTGCATGTCAACAATACGCTCCCATGCCCTGGTTGTTCTTGCTTGCTTGCGGCTTAGGTGAAGGTTACCGTCTTTATCTTCTTTTTCGGCAACCATTACTTCTACTTCATCACCTACCTTAAGATTTGGTGTGTCACGAAACTCGTTCAATCCTACAAGTCCGTCACTTTTAAAGCCGATATTGATTACCACATCTGTTTTGGTTAAACCCACAACAGTTCCGATAACCATTTCATTGTCATTGATCTGCTTAAAAGTCTTATCATAAACTTCGTCATATTTCTTTCTCTCATCTTTATCGTAAGATGTTACATTTCTCTTATCTACGCTCCAGTCAAAATCGTCGTGTGCTGTAGCAAGCGCTTCTTTGTGAACTTCAACTTCAGTAGGCTGTGGTTCAGTAGCGGCCGTAGTGGATTCTACATCAGGAAACTCTGGAAAGGGAACTCCTTCGATACCGCCCTGCGGCATCTCTTCAATCGAGGTTTTAATTTGGGATTCGGTAGGTACTTCTTGTTCTTCTGTGGTTGAATTGTCTTTTAAATTATCCATATTATGATTTACAGGTGATTTTTTTATTGCTGTAGCCTGAAAAAATCCAGGTCCTGTGCATCAGCATTTTGGTTAATAATTATTTTACTATTGTAATTCCCCGAAATACTTTTTTTATTTTGGGACTGCAAAAGTAATATAATAAAGGGATTTAACTACATTGCCGGCTGAATTTTCTTATTTTTAGTTATTGCGATTAACGTGTTTTTATAATGCTTGTATGACATAAATTGCACACTATTCATTTTTTGCCCAAAAACATCTTTAATGAAGCGTTGGATTGAAAGTCTTCAGCATACGAGTGTTGTAAAAGCGGTTGTTTATTTCCTGGTCGGCATTTTTACCTACCCCGGTATTGCCCTTATTAATACTATAAGCATAAGCGGCACAGAAAATTTTAAGAATCTTCCAAGAAGAAATGTTTTGTTTGTGAGCAATCACCAGACCTATTTTGCAGATGTGATTACTTTTCTTCACATCTTTTGCGCTGTAAAGTGGCGTAAGGAGAACAAACTTGGAATCCCCCTCTATTTACTAAATCCCTTTACCCGTGTGTATTATGTCGCCGCCGCTGAGACCATGAAAAGCAGTTGGTTGACAAAAATTTTCAGATGGGCAGGCGCCATCACCGTAAAACGTACGTGGCGTGCTGAAGGTAAAGAAGTAAGGCGCGGCCTTGATCCCGGGGATACACGCAAGATTGCAAAAGCGCTCGAAAACAATTGGGTTATTACATTTCCGCAAGGCACCACGAAACCTTTTGCTCCCGGACGTAAAGGAACGGCATTCATCATAAAACATCATAAGCCTGTTGTAATTCCTGTTGTGATAAGTGGATTTTGGAGAGCCTTTAATAAAAAGGGATTACAGTTTAAGAAGAAGGGCTCGTTACTGAGTGTGAGATTTAAAGAACCGCTGGACTTGACCTATGAAGAAAGCATTGACACCATACTTGAAAAAGTGATGGATGCGATAGAGCAAAGCAAGAAATTTATGATGAAAAGCAAGCACCATTTAATAAGTTCCCTGGATAAATAATTTGATTATTAATTACGCTTGCGTAAACAGCGCTTTTAATTCAACAGCATCAACCGGTTTCATTTTCCCGCCCAAAATCAGGCGAAGTTGCCTTCTGCGTAAAGCACTGTCAAAAAGAGCTTTCTCTTCTTCTGTTTCAGGAATTAATTGCGGTACCGGCCTCGGCTTGCTATTCGGGTCAAGAGCAACAAACGTATAATAGGCTTCATTACTTTTATATCGATACTGCTGAATGATGTCTTCCCCCCATACCGTAAGATGAACTTCCATGCTAGTATTGAAAGCCCGGGTTACCTTAGCTTCAATGTGAACCACATTACCCAACTTGATAGGGCTTGTAAATGAAATATTATCAACTGAAGCGGTAACTACCGGCACGTTGCAATGTTTTGTACCGGCAATTGCTGCGGCAATGTCCATCCAATACATCAGCCTGCCACCCATTAAATTCCCAAAAGTATTTGTATCGTTTGGCAAAACAAGTTCAGTCATTACTACTAAACTTTCAGAAGGTTTTTTTTCTATCATTCATTTAGATTTTTGCAAATATAAGTTTCAATATTTTGAGCTAAAGAATTGCATTAAGCGAAGCGTACTTAAATTTCAGCAAAGGATTCAAGGGTTGCCAATCTTAGTAAAGAGTGGTTTGATTTCATAAGACTTAGTGAAGGTTGGCAACCTTGCTGGCGTGAGGAAGCATCCTTATGAATTTGTAAAATCATGCTGAGATGGCGCAGGACGGTTTTTAATATATTAATTTTGCACGCTTATAAATAAATTATGTTATTAGGATTACAAAATGTTACGTTTGAATTTGGTGCAAGAGTTATTGTAGAAGATGCCACATGGCATATTCAGCCGAATGAAAGAATCGGGCTTATTGGATATAATGGTACTGGTAAGTCAACGCTGTTAAAAGTTTTTACAGGCCAATATCTACCTTCAAAAGGCACTGTGGAAAAAGGAAAAGAAACCACGATTGGATTTCTTCACCAGGATCTGTTAAGTTTTGATACGGAGGATTCTATTTTAGAAGTGGCTTTGGGCGCCTTCGAAGAAGTGAAGAAATTAGAAAAGGAAATCGAGAATATAGGAATCGAGCTGGAAAAAAATTCTGATGAAGAGCTTGCCCATTTATATGCCGATAAATTACATGAGCTTGAAATTTTAGGAGGTTATAATATTCATCATAAGACTGAGGAAATATTACAAGGCTTAGGGTTTCCAAATGCAGATCTTACGCGGCCTTATAAGGAATTTAGCGGTGGTTGGCGAATGCGTGTGCTTCTTGCAAAAATGATTTTGATGCAGCCTGATGTTTTATTACTTGATGAACCGACAAACCACCTTGATCTTCCTTCTATCGAATGGCTGGAGAAATACCTGCAACATTATCGGGGGTCCGTTGTGATAGTATCGCATGATCGTTACTTTTTGGATAGAATGGTTACAAAAATTGTTGAATTGTATCAACAGGAGCTTCATTTTTACACTGGAAATTATTCGTACTACCTGCAGGAAAAAATGCAGCGCATCGAATTACAAAAGAGGGCTTACGAAAACCAGCAGGATTATATTCGCCAACAGGAAAAATTTGTGGAACGCTTTAAAGCAAAGGCCTCAAAAGCTGCACAGGCACAAAGTATCATGAAGCGCCTGGATAAAATCGAACGCATCGAAAACACAGACCTTGAAAGGCCAAATATGAGAATAAACTTTACCGTAGGTACCACACCGGGCAGGGTTTTATGCACCTTAAAAGATGCTTCTAAAAATTTTGGAGCGGTAAAAATTGTTGATCATGCCAAAGCAGAAATAAGCAGGGGCGATAAGATTGGATTGATAGGTGCAAATGGAAAAGGAAAATCAACTTTACTTAGAATGGTTGCAGGCGTTGAAAAATTTGAGGGTGAAAGAATTGAAGGACATAATGTAAAAGATGCTTTTTATGCCCAGCACCAGCTTGAAGCATTGGATATAGAAAACACGGTGCTTGAAGAAATGAAAAACAGCGGCAGCGGTAAAACTGAGCTTGAACTCCGGAGCCTGCTTGGTTGTTTTTTATTTAGTGGCGATGATGTTGATAAAAAAATTAAAGTATTAAGCGGCGGTGAAAAAGCCCGCGTTGCACTTGCAAAAACGATTGTAAGCAAAGCCAACTTTCTGTTGCTTGATGAGCCTACCAATCACCTGGATATGCATTCGGTTGACTTGTTGATTGAAGCGTTGAATAAATATGAAGGCAGCTATATTCTTGTGAGCCACGACAGGTATTTTGTAAATCAAACTGCAAATAAAGTTTGGGAAATAGAGGACTATAAAATAAAAGAATTTGTAGGAACTTATGATGAATTGGAAGTGTGGAAACAGGAAAGAAAAGCTGCTGAGAACGAGGCATCAAAGAAAAAGGAAGTGGTTAGTGAAAAGAAAAAGGTTCAGCCTGCAGACAAAAAATCGAACAATACTTCGGCTCCCAATAAAGAAGCGCAAAAGGAATTTCAAAAAATACAAAAGCGTTTTCAGCAACTGGAACAAACAATTGAAGTTCTCAATAAAGAGAAAAGTGTTCTTGAATCAAACCTCGCTCTACCTGAGATCTACTCTGATTCGCAAAAATTTATGAATGCTGAAAAGCTTTATAATCAAAAAACCGCAGAGTTAAAAAGAGCCAATGCGGAATA
Organism: Chitinophagales bacterium; assembly: GCA_038251675.1. Lineage (GTDB taxonomy): Bacteria > Bacteroidota > Bacteroidia > Chitinophagales > Chitinophagaceae > Ginsengibacter. The sequence continues at coordinate 11,210 of JBBSBD010000149.1, forward strand.
CGAAACCTTATTTGAAAAAATAATGGAAATGGAAAATGAAGCGGGCGCTTAACGTTATTTTTTTGATGATGGCTCCATAGTTATTACGAGGGTATTATCGGAATTCTTAAAATTTAAAATTCCATGTTACCGAAGGAATTACAGGGAACAGTGAAACCTGTTTTGCCTGAACTTCCAGGGTACCATTGTATGGATTTCCTGTTTGATCAAAGTAAATAAAATAAGGATTCTTCCTGCTGTAAATATTATATACACTAAAGACCCATTCACTTTTTAATTTTCTTTCCGGATGCTTTTTAGGACTGTAAGTCGCGGCCACATCGAGCCTGTGATAGGAAGGCAGCCTGTATTCATTTATACGGCTATACTGCTGCGTTAGTACTCCATCGTAGATATAAAAACGTTGCGGTAAAGTTGCCGCGTTTCCGGAACCAAAAATAAATGTGCCTGATAATTTCCATTTTGGAGATAATTCATAAATGCCCACAACAGACAAGTCGTGGCGCCTGTCGTACTTTGCGAAATACTTTTCCCCGGAATTTAATGCCGGAAATTTTCTAAAAGTCCAGCTTAGGGTATAGCCTATCCAGCCGGTTAATCTTCCCTTTGTTTTATTAATAAAAAGTTCGGTGCCATAGCTTTTGCCATTGCCGAACGTAAAAAAGTTTTCAGTGTCTTCCAGCGTTGCAGGTGTATAGCCTTCTTCGTATTCTATCTGGTTTTGTAAGTCTTTATAATAAACTTCCAATGATGTTTCGTAAGTATTATCATTGAAGTTTTTAAATAACCCCAGGGCATATAGCCAGCTTATCTGCGGTTTTACTTTTAGGGTGCTTGGCACCCAAATGTCGGTTGGCAATGTAGTGCCGGCATTACTTACCAAGTGAATGTATTGCGCATTTCTTGTAAGAGCCCCTTTGATAGAAGTAGCATCATTGAGCGCATATCGAATCGTAAAACGCGGCTCAAACGCGAAATAAGTTTTTACAGGCTCTCCTTTTTTATACACGGTGCTGTCCAATCTATTGCCGTTGGCATCGGTTGTGTAGATTTTGTATTTACCTACTTGCTGAAAGGCGCTTTCGCGAATGCCGGCATTTATTTTTATTTTATCATTTATATCCCAATCGTCCTGTATGTACACTGCACCTTCGTGCGAATATTTTTGCTGGGCATTATTTGGCATGAATTCAACACTATCTTGCTTGCCCGTAAGTACCGAAGGAGTAAACGTATGGTAAGTATACAGTGCGCCAAATTTTATCTTATGATTTGTAAAAGGATATAGATCAAAATCCTGCTTTATATTCCAGTCTTTTATACCAGACTTCAGGTTGATTTCAAAATTATTTTGATTGGCTCCAAAGTTGAAATTATAATCGTTATAAACTAAAGTGGTATTGGAGAATAACCGGTTATTCAATACGTGGTTCCACCGAAAGGTGCCTGTAGCATTGCCCCACGGAATATGAACGTTCAATGATTGCTTGCCATTAACAAAATCAAATTTATCCTTACCAAAATATCCACTGAGGTAAATGTGATCTTTTTCGGAAATTTTATAATTGATCTTGGCGTTGAGATCGTAAAAGTAATAGCCAGAGCCGCTGAATGAATTTGTTTTCTTAATGAAAGGTTTTACCAAAGCATCTACATAAGTTCTCCTCGCAGAAATAATAAAAGAAGCTTTATTTTTTTTTACCGGACCTTGTATGGAAAGCCGTGATGCAATTAGTCCGATGCCACCTTCTACCTGGAAATTTTTGTCGTTTCCTTCTTTCATTGCTATATCTAATACACTGGATAAACGGCCACCATATTGGGCGGGCATTCCTCCTTTAATCAACGAAGTATTTTTAATAGCGTCTCCGTTAAATATGGAGAAGAAGCCAAAGAGATGCCCGGTATTATAAACCACTGCATCGTCAAGTAAAATTAAATTCTGATCCGGGCCACCGCCTCTTACATACAAACCCGAGCTTCCCTCACCCGCACTTTGTACGCCAGGCAAAAGCTGTATGGTTTTAAGAACATCAACTTCTCCAAGGAACGCGGGAATGGCTTTTATTTGATTTATAGAAAGATCGATTTTGCCCATTTGAGCATTCTTTACATTGGCATCTCTCTTTCGCGAGGAAATAATAACCGCCTGCTCTGTCGTGATCTTTGGAGACATTTCAAAATTGAAAGCCACATCGCCGGTAAGATCAATTTTTTTTATTTGCGTAACGTACCCAACATTAGAGCAAACAAATGTATAAGTGCCTGCAGTGAGCGAGATTGAAAAAAACCCATAAGAATTGGAAGTAATGCCTTTTGATAAGCCGGCAACAGAAATAGTGGAACCTATAAGAGTCTCGCCGGAGAGCGAATCCTTTACATATCCACTTAGAGTATATTTATTTTGAGAAAATACAATAATTGGGAACAAAAAAAAGGTAACGGATAATAATTTTTTCACGGGGTTTTTATGATGGCCTGCTTACTACTTAAGAGTATCCTTTATTTCACCACAATTCAGCATGGACGATTTGTATTCGGGATGATTCTTTCCGAGATAGGGATTTATGATTTCTTTGGTTGCACTCAGCCAGTTGCCCTCTTTATCTTCGCCGAAAGCCATAGGGCAATTTTGCCAATACAACTTTTCCCCTTCGTAGCCGATGGTTTTTAAAAATGGATACAAATTTTCTGATACCATTCTAAAATCCTGCCGCATCTCGGTAATATTGTTTTCTAAGAGCATGGCTTCTGCATTCGCTTTGATATCACTTATTTCCTGCCTTGCTGCCATTACTATCTGCGAATCTTCTTTCTCCAGATCACTTAGTTTGATGCTGTCAACTGTTATAATAAAATTTTGCCCTTGATTTTTAACTTTAAAAGTATCAGCATCAACAAACGCGTCCTTCATCGACAAATAGGCGTCAACAGCATTAGAAATGCTTTGGTTAAATTCCGGTGTGTGTTTGCCGATTTTTATAGATTCCTGTTTTGGCTCGGATTCGGTTTTTTCTGTTTTAAAAAACAGCCACCAGGCTCCCAATAAAACAACTGCTAAAAAAATAATTGCTAATAAACTTTTCATCCGTTTTTTTTGCCGCAAAGTTAATACATAATAGTACAACAGTTATGAGTGAATGAGAGACGCTAATAGATAACTGATGAATAATGTGTGAAAAAAGAATAATAAAAGCAATGCGGATGAGCGGCTGCCGAACTCAAAATTCATAACCAACCCCTACATTTATTTGGCTATTAGTTTTTGATGTAAGAATTTCGGGGGCAATTATATGAATATTTCATTTGAGAATACGGAGACTGCCTTTGAATACAAAACGACGGGTGAGCTTAAAAAAGCAAAATTCCTTTTTAGTTCAATGGCGATAGATTGGCTTGTGAAGCTGGGAACAAGATTAACCCCATGGATCATTAAATCCGGATTGCCCGTAAAAGGTTTGATACGAAAAACTATTTTTAGTCAATTCGTCGGTGGCGAAACGCTTGCCGAAACCTCAAAAGTAGTTGATAAACTGAGCCAGTTTAATGTAAAGGTAATTCTTGATTATGGCGTTGAAGGAAAAGAGGGAGAGGAAAATTTCGATCATACTACCGATAGTTTTATTAAAGTAATTGAGTATGCTGCATCACAACCCAATATACCTTTCATAAGTGTTAAGCTCACTGGCTTTGCAAGATTTGAATTATTACAAAAATTAGATGCCGGCGCAAAATATAATGATACACTAAATGGCAATGCGGCAATAGGTATTTTAAGTGAAGAAGAAAAGCAGGAATGGCAAAGAGTAGAATCGAGGCTGGAAAAAATTTGTGAAGCGGCCCGCATAAGTAATACGGGGGTTTTAATAGATGCCGAGGAAAGTTGGATACAAAATCCGGTGGATGCTCTTACGGTGAAAATGATGAAAAAATTCAATTTACAAAAGGCGGTCGTTTATAATACGATTCAACTATACCGGCACGACCGGCTTTCTTTTTTAAAAGATAGTTTCGATGTGTCAATAAATAATAATTTCATTGCGGGCTTTAAACTCGTGAGAGGTGCGTACATGGAAAAGGAACGAAAACGGGCAACCGAATTAAATTATCCGTCTCCTATACAGGCAGATAAACAAAAAACAGATGATGACTACAATGCCGCGCTTACATTTTGTATAGAACAATTAAACAATCTTTATGCTATTGTGGCCAGCCACAATGAATTCAGTAATTTATATGCGGTTGAAATAATGGAAAAAATGCAGTTGTCATTAAATCATCCTCATATTCACTTCTCACAATTATATGGTATGAGCGATAATATTACATTTAATCTTGCAAAAGCCGGTTGCCCTGTCAGTAAGTATTTACCGTTTGGCCCCATCAATGATGTAATACCCTATTTAATGAGAAGGGCCCAGGAAAATTCCTCTGTAAGTGGCCAAACAGGACGTGAACTTACATTGATAAAAAAAGAATTAAAAAGAAGAACGAGAACCAGCTAAAGATCA
>JBBSBD010000150.1:0-15277 GCA_038251675.1 Chitinophagales bacterium
CATCTTTTTAATATCGAGGCCGCCTTTGCCAAATTCAACGCTGTGCTTTTCATGCATGTCCATATCCTTCAAATGCCACAAAGGAAAACGGCCAGGATATTTTGCAAAATATGCCATAGGATCGTTACCGGTTACGATAACCCAACCGAGATCCATTTCAAGGTTTACATATTTAGGATCGGTATTTTCTACCAGTACATCAAATAACGTTTTCCCGTTTTCTTTTTCAAATTCGAAATCATGATTGTGATATCCAAAACTTAAATTTGATTTTTTAGCCGCTTCTCCCGCCTTGTTAAATGCATCAGCAACGCTTTTGTAATTATCTACTGTTTGGCCTCTTGTAGGCATTGAAGAAACAATCACATACTCCTGCCCTGCTTCTTTGGCATCATCGATTGTTTGCTGCCACTTATCATCGAAGTGAACATGACCACTGCGCAACGTCATGCCAAGATCTTTGCATGCTTTTTTCATTTCAGCAGGCTTGAGTCCATAGTAATTTCCTTTCGCGCTACCTGCGGATTCTATTTCCTTATAGCCAAGTGCTGCCAGCTTTTTTAATGTCCCTGTATTGTCTTCAAGCATTTCCTTACGAACCGTATATAATTGTACGCCCACATCTTTTGCTGCGTTTCTCTTTGCTGCCTGCACTATGCCTGGTAACAAAACAGAGCCTGCGACAAGTGCGCCTGATGTCCTTAAAAAACTTCTCCTTGAGTTCATATTTCAATAGTTTAAATTTTGACTAAATATTAGAAAGCGATCGTTTATTTTTTGCCAGCCCCCATATCAGAGTTGCTGATGAATGCAATCTTTTTGCTATACGGGGACCATGATGGTGTATTGATTGAGCCCGGCCACCGTAAAAATAAGCCAATACTTTTGGAGTACCCTACCCGAAAATTAGTAAGCAACGAATGTAAACATGTTTGTATGGTGGATGCATTTCAGGAGCCACCTCGTCCTATCCTAATCTTGGCCCAACGAGCTAAAGCTTTGTGCGTATCTACACATGAATCTTTGCAGTAAAGAAATTGTATAGCACATAAAATTTCATTTCGTGGCGTTGAGATAAGCAGGTATCGTTTAGGGAAGAAACTTCAGATCTCCACTGAAACTAATTTGTTTGATTTTTTCTGGACTTTTCTTCTTCTGATATAGAGAAAGAAAATTTAAATTGAGGACTATTATATTGAATGCAGTAAAAGTTTGCTTCCCGGCCAAATATAAGTGTTCGCAAAAAAATAATATGATGACAAAAATTGATCCTATAATAGCTGTAAAAGATGTTGAAGCGAGTTCTAAATGGTATCAGGCAGTATTTAAATGTAGAAGTATGCACGGCGGAAAAGAGTTTGATATTTTAGTCTCCGAAAACGATGAAGTTTTAATCTGTCTTCACAAATGGGGAGAACACCAGCACCCCACAATGTTAGACCCGGATATTACTCCCGGAAATGGACTGATCCTTTACTTCAGGACTGAAAACATGGATGCGATACGACAGAATGTTGAAAAAATGGGCAACCCTGTTGAAGAAGAAATCCACGCAAATCCAAACTCAACAAAAAAGGAATTTTCACTCCGAGATCCGGACGGATACTATTTGACAATAACTGAATTTCATAAGTATGAAGGCTAAGCCATGCATGATTTGTAAAGGGATTTATTATTCCTAATCCGGGCCGAAACTCCTGAAAGATACTTGGCGTGCCCACCCTTCCCATCGAAGTTTTCACAACATAATCTCCCCGCTATAATATTCATTCCTTAAAACCCCGCAGTATTGGTACTTCAAACATCGCCACATTTTCCCTATGAAAAAAAATTTACAAAAAATTTTTGCGAAACCGAATAGTTGCGCATATATTTGCAACCGATTGGCTTCGCAAACAAAAATCTATACAAAATGAGACGAGACATTTTCCAGGCAATAGCCGACCCGACAAGGCGGGCAATTATTACCTTAATTGCATTGCAGGCAATGACACCGAACGCCATTGCCGACAACTTCCACACTACCCGACAATCTGTTTCTAAACACCTTCGCATACTCACAGAATGCGAATTGGTAAAACAGGAACAACAAGGCAGGGAAATTTACTACTCACTTGAGATTCAAAAAATGAAAGAGATTGATAAATGGTTAGAACAATTCAGAAAAATTTGGGAAACACGATTTAATCAATTGGACAATGTATTATTCAACCTGTCTGCAGACAAGCAGGCAATTAAAAAACAGAAAAAATGAACAACTTGCTATTTGAATTTACCGTTGACAAAGCAACAAAAACGGTATCCATAAACAGGGAATTTAATGCTGATCTTTCGTTGGTATGGGATGCTTTTACCAAACAGGAAATTCTGGACCAATGGTGGGCACCTAAACCCTGGGCCTCCAAAACAAAAGTCATGAATTTTGAAGTTGGCGGGCGAAGATTTTATGCGATGGTAAGTCCGGAAGGACAAGAGCATTGGTCAGTACAGAAATATACTTCCATTAGTCCAAAAACCAATTTCAAAATGGTGAATGCTTTTGCAGACAAAGATGAAAACCCTGAATTACCGGGTTCTGATTGGGATCTGAATTTTAGCGAACAAAACGGAATAACAAAAGTTAGTATTGCTATTTACAATGAATCCCTTGAACGTATGGAGAAGCAGATTGAAATGGGCTTTCAAGGAGGATTTACTATGACATTAAATTTCCTGGAAACCTTATTACCAACTTTATCGCAAAAATGATCCCGATACCAGCCTGCCGGCAGACGGGCTATCGGGAAAGTTTGTCAAAACAAATAACAGCGTAAACAATTTAACAATCGAAAAATTCAATTATGGCACTTATCAATCCTCACATCAACTTCAACGGAAATGCCGAAGAAGCATTTACCTTTTACAAATCAGTATTTGGCGGAGAGTTTGCAAAGATTATTCGTTTCAAAGACCTTGCAGGTCCTGAATTCCCGGTTGCGGAAAAGGAAGAAAATAAAATTATGCATATTGCTTTGCCTATCGGTAAATGTAGCATGTTGATGGCAAATGATGTTCCGGAAATTTTGGGAAAAACAAACGAAAATGAGAACAGAAGTAAAATTGTAATAAATGCAGAAAGCAAGGAAGAAGCAGACAGATTATTCAATGGGCTTTCAGCAGAAGGACAAATTGAAGGGCCTATTGGTGATAGTCCCTGGGGTACCTATTTTGGTTGTTTTAGAGACAAATATGGTATCGAATGGATGGTAGATTTTGACCCCAAAGCATAGCGGAAAAATATAAAGCAGAATAGGTAATAAATAATTTTATATGAACATACGGGCACAGATCAAAGCGTACATTACCAGCCAGCCTGAAGCAAAACGCAGCGACATGCAGGCGTTGTACAGCATCATTCTGCAGGTAAAGCCAGCATGTAAATTATGGTTCTTAGATGGCACTAACAGTGAAGGTAAAATTGTTTCTAACCCCAATATAGGATATGGATTGTACACCATAAAATATGCTGATGCCCGCCTGAATGGCGGAGTCGGGCAGGGAACAACCAGGGATTTTTATCAAATCGGCTTAAGCGCAAACACAACCGGAATCTCAGTCTATATCATGGGTATTAAAGACAAGACATACTTAGCCAAAACGTATGGGGAAAAGCTCGGCAAAGCAAGTGTTACCGGGTATTGTATTAAGTTCAAAACGCTGAAAGATATAAACATTGATATACTTGAAGCGGCAATACGATATGGGTTTGAGAAAAAGTAAACTTCTACTCTTTCCGTGAAACCCCGATGCATGAGTAAACATCGAATTATTGTAAAGTCAATCTATAAATCTTTATAATTCGAAGGCGGTGCTCGCTATAAACGGTAGCTCGCTAAAGCCCAGCCCGCCTTCGACAAGCTCAGGCTGACAAACTTTTAATTTAAGGCTTTCTCTTCCCATCGGGATTTTCACAGCATAATCTCCCGGTCATAATACTCTTTCCGTGAAAGCCCGATGCATGAGTAAACATCGAATTATTGCAAAGTCAATCTATAAAGCTTTATAGTTGGAAGGCGGTGCTCTATATAAACGGTAGCTCGCTAAAGCCTATACCCGCCTTCGACAAGCTCAGGCTGACAAACTTTTAATTCAAGGCTTTACAAACTCTTAAATTCAAGCTTTTATTTAACTGATAGTGATTATAATTAAAAAACCTTCCAACCAAAACAACGTTTTAATGCTTGAGCGGCTGTCCATTTATTACCCTTTCCCGCTGAGAAAATAAAATTCCTGCACTCCGCTTCAGTCAATAATGGCTCGCCTAATTGTATATAAAGGCTCTCGTAAAACACAAACCGGGATGGTTAGGCTCGACATTGGATCAATCAACAGCGGTAATTTTCTTGAGCTGTGTTTCAGGGCTTGACAAACAAAGCCAAATTTTATTTCTTAATCTTTATCAATAAGCCAGGCTGTTCCGGCGGATAAATTTCAAATTCTCAACCATCGGTAATACCGTTTCGTTGTAAGCCGTCATTTAATTGCAAGGCACACAAAACCCCGGACACAAACCAAACCTTGCAAAAGAGCTAAAAATGCTAACGCCCCAAGCCCACCTAACACTCAGCAGACGGAATTCTTATGAGCTTCATCTTAAACATCAACAAAATATAGACCATCAACAAACACTTTATCACTCAAGGTATCATTGCTTCTTATTTGCAATAATGGTAATTTTGACATAACCCACGATATGACAGAACTTCTCAAACAACATATAAGCAACCACATTCCTCTCACCAATAAAGAAATGGAAGATTTCTGCAATTTGTTTCAAAATAAAATCATTAAAAAGAAAAGCTTTTTGTTGAGAGAGGGTGAAGTTTGCAAGTTTGAAGGATTCGTTACTAAAGGAATTTTCCGTGTGTATCATATTGACAAAAGTGGAGCTGAGCAAATACTTTATTTTGCCATTGAAAACTGGTGGATTACCGATATTGATAGTTTTACTACTGAAAGACCATCGCAACTTTTTATTGAAGCATTGGAAGATAGTGAGGTGCTTTTAATTTCAAAAAAGGATAAAGAGTTTGCTTATACAAATTTTCCTAAAATAGAGAAACTATTTAGGGTTATGACCCAAAAAACTCACGTTGCTTTGCAAAGAAGAATGATAGATAATTTGAGTAAAACTGCCGACCAACGCTATCTTGACTTTATCGAAAAATATCCTCAACTCCATCAACGGCTTTCTAATCTTCAAATAGCCGCTTACTTAGGCATCAGTCACGAATTTTTGAGCAAAATAAGAAGTAAAATAGCCACTAAGAGATAAGGTAAATTTCATTTATTGAACTTGTTCAATGTTTTTAGGCATTAGATGATAGCATCTTTGCATCATTATTAAAAACATGAAAATGAAGCAACTTATCTCAACCGTATTTTTAACAATTTTAATCTTATTCAAAATGGGCGTACAGGCACAAACCTTCAAAACTATTGAAGCAAATAATTTAAAACTCGAAGTTTACAATGCATCGGAAAACAGTTTCGGAGTTGCATCTGTAATCGTATCCGGAAAAGCAGATGCCATTTTAATTGATGCACAATTTACCCTTGCTGATGCCGAAAAAGTGGCACAGGAAATTAAAAATTCTGGCAAAAAGTTAACCAGTATTTATGTATCTCATACCGACCCGGATTTTTATTTTGGATTGGAAGTATTCAAAAAATATTTTCCGGAAGTTACCGCTTACGCTTCGCCGGCAACAGTAGAGTCTATCAAAGCAACCGCACAGAAAAAGCTGGACATTTGGGGCGGAAGATTAGGTAAAGCTATCACTTCAAATGTTGTTTTGCCACAAGTTTTAAAAGGTAACAGCATTGAGTTGGAAGGTCAGCAATTAGAAATTGTAGGGTTGGAAGAATTTCCATCTAAAACTTTTGTTTGGATACCTTCGATAAAAGCTGTTGTTGGCGGCATCAATGTTTTTGGAACTACTTTCAATCTTTGGATGGCAGATGCACAAACTGCTGAAGCCCGTAAACAATGGATCAATGTTTTGGACAAAATCGAATCATTGCACCCGGCAATTGTAATTCCTGCACACGCTAACAATAATAGTCCATTCGATATTAGTGCAGTAAAACATACCAAAAGTTATATCCAGTTCTACGAAGAAGCATTGAAAACCAACAAAACTTCGGAAGCCCTAATTGCAACGATAAAAGCAAAATACCCAACACTAACCTTTGAAACTGCTTTACAAATTGGAGCCAAAGTAAACACAGGGGAAATGAAATGGTAAAACGAATAATTGTCAACCTGGCAATGCTCTTTGCATTGTCGGGTTGTTCTTTTGCATCCGCACCAACATAAGCCGGGATCAATTAGTTGAAAAATATTCTTTAACTCCTTCTTTTGATTCGACCATAGCTTCTTCCGATTCTTCCTTATCGGCAGGGCATACTTCAGCATATTTTTCAAAATGCGCCTGTGCATCCAGTAACCGGAGATATTCATCTGCGTTGCGCACAAGAGGAAAATCATTAATTGACTGGTGGCGTACTATTCCATCCTTATCAATAAGAAAAGTACCGCGTAGCGCAACAGGGGCGCCGTTGAAAGACCACAGTTTCTTTTCATCATCAAATGAATATTCGCCTCCCAACACGCCGTAGTTAAGTGCAATAACTTTCGATGTATCAGCAATAATCGGGAAAGTTACTCCATGGATACCACCGTTTTCCCTCGGCGTATTTAACCAGGCGAGATGTGTTTCCTCAGTATCTGTGGAACAGCCAATAACTATTGCATCCCTTTTTTCAAACTCTTCCAGTTTTTCCTGGAAAGCATGATTTTCCGCCAGGCAAACGGAACTGAAGTCCTTCGGATAAAAGAATAGTATAATATTTTTTTTGCCGAAGTATTGATCAAGGCTAAACTTTTCTACGAGTTCTTCACCATTGATTACAGCAGCCGCTTTTATTTTGGGCGCTCTTTTACCTACTAAGTTCATTGCTTACAATTTTGTGATTAATGTTACTTGCCCGGAAAATTTTCAATTAATTCCAAGCCAGTTTATAACAGGCATGTTGTGATTATGTTCAATCTTTTACATTATTTTTTTCTCCAATAATTTATAGCCGTGAATCTCTTTTAGCAACAAACGATTTAAAAAAAATTGTCTTGAGTTCTTTTCAATGGTTAGTTAGAATAAAAAAATGCGCTGTAAATTCTTTTCTACTGATGCCAATCGGGACGCCACAGCATGCTCAATTGCTTTGAAAATTTAAGACGGGTTTGAAACACAGGAAGTGGTAACATCGCCAGGAGCTTTCATAATATGCCCGGAGGCAGGCGCAGGCCATGCATTCAAAAAAAGCTTATTTTCAAACACCAAACTAACTCATAAATCAAATTATTTCTATGTCGATAAAAAGAAGGGATTTTATAAGTCTTACGGCTATGGTTGCGGCCACAGGAGTTGCAACCAGTCTTGGTTCCTGTGGCTCGGGCCAACAAAAAGAAACGAATAACTCAGCCGGCGCGCTAACACCAATGACTGATAATATAGCGCCCATTTCGGTAACAGAAAGATCTGCCCGGATTGCAAAGGCACAACGCCTGCTTGCTGAACAAAAAATGCAGGCATTGGTGCTCGATTGCGGCACTTCGCTGGAATATTTTACGGGTATCAGGTGGTGGCCCAGTGAAAGAACTATGGTAGCCATTATCCCGGCTGAAGGAGAAGTAAAATATATCTGCCCCGGCTTTGAAGAAGACCGCTTGCGGGAACAGATCAACATTGGAAAAGATGTATTTGCCTGGCAGGAAGACGACAGCCCTTACCGGCTTGTTGCCACTGTTTTTAAAGACGCAGGTATTGTTTCCGGCAATATTGCTATAGAAGAAAACGTCCGTTTCTTTATAATGGATGGCATACGAAAAGAAGCTCCGCATGTAAACTATGTAAGCGGCGACCCGGTAACCGTACCGTGCCGCATCATCAAATCTGCTGCAGAGCTTGCACTGATGCAAAAAGCAACTGATATAACTATTGCTGCGATAAAAAACAGTGCGGGCCTGTTAAAGGAAGGCATGTCGCAGGCTGAGCTTTCTTCCATGATCATGACGGCACAGAACGAACTGGGTGGCAATGCTGAATTTGCTTTATGCCTGTTTGGTAAAGCCTCGGCTTTTCCGCATGGCACAAAACAGCCACAACAATTGAAAAAAGGAGATATTGTTTTAATGGATTGCGGATGCACCGTGCACGGTTATAACTCTGATATTACCCGTACAATAGTTTTTGGTGCCGGGCCTGCCAAGCACCAGGAAGAAATATGGAACCTTGAAAAAAAGGCGCAGGCTGCGGGTTTTGCTGCCGCAAAAATCGGGACGGCTTGCGAAGCAGTTGATGCCGCCGCCCGTAAAGTGATTACCGATGCAGGTTTTGGGCCTGGCTATAAGTTGCCTGGCCTACCACACCGCACAGGCCATGGTATTGGTATGGATGGACATGAATGGGGCAACATGGTAAAAGGTAACAAACAATTGATAGAGCCCGGTATGTGTTTTAGTGTAGAACCTACTATTGCAATTCCCGGAGAATTTGGTGTACGGCTTGAGGATTGTGCGTACATGACTGAAGAGGGACCAAAATGGTTTTCTCAGCCCTCTAAATCTATCCAGGAACCGTTTGCTTAGTTAAGTTGCATTAATAATTCAGAATTAGGGAATTCAATTTACAGGACTACATGAATACGGGCCGTTAACGAACGGCATATCTTGATATAATCTAAATTCCAGTAATCTTATTCCTGCATAACCACTTTCATTTTTTCTGCTTTGCCGTTTTGATCAAACATCAAACGTCCATTCTTATCTGCTTTAATTTTTTTCAACAGTTTACTATCAGCGTAAATTAAATAAGAAGCCCCGGGCATAAGGTTATTGATAGTATAATTTACATGGCCGGATGTATCTCTTAAAGTCTGTTCCCAAAGTATTGCTTTGCTGTTACACTCAATGATGTTAACGGCAAGATGCTTACGATCAGCCATAGTAGCTTTTATGGAATAAACGGGATTCTCTTTATCAAAATACAACACAGTACTACCAGTTGAGAAAAAACCAAAGTCTGTCTTAGAGCTGAGCGTAAATTGATCATTAGAGATTGAATACAAATTGGTATTGAGTCCAATGGTTAAGCGCTGGCCCCTGTAGTTATATCGTAAACTTGAGCCGGCAATATCTTCAGTAATATGCGGGTCAAGATAGAACCGGTTATACAGAGGATTGAAACCATAAATGGATTGGTACAAACCAACCACCGCGAGACTATTCCCGGAAAGTATATCATCACCCTGTCCATCCTGCTTTTTGCGTGAATAGCGTTGAAAAGCCAGGCCATCAAGGCTGTCCTGTCTCAGGATATTTTTTACATACTTCAGCGCCAGTGCTGGTTTGTAAGAGGCATAAGCTCTTACTGCTACACTTCCCCACGATAAAAAAATATCGCCATTTTCATAGTAAGGAAACGGAAACTGGTACTCTTTTCCTTCGTCTGTTTTGTAAGGGAACATGCTGATGGGCCAGAAAAATAAATTCTCTTTTTGCATCTGCGTTTCTACCTGGTCGAGGATAGAATTACGGCGTGAAGTATCATCACAAATACCATAAGCAATCGCCATAAAATTTACCGGAGTCACGAGGTTATCTCCATGCGTGGAATTATCCTTATCACGCCAGTAAATGTAGTAGCCCTTTTCCTCATCCCAAAAACCTCCATTATGAATACTCCTATTGAAACTGGCTTTAAGCTTTGCCGCGAAGTCGGAGTAATAAGATGCCTTTTGTTTGTTACCCAACTGCTCTTCTATGCCGGACCATAGTCGTAATGCATGATACAGTTTCGCATTTACAAAGGCATTTTCATAAGAAGCCCAAATGATGTCGATCCAATCACTGCTTCGTTGCTGCGTATGATTATCGTTGATCATCTCCACAAGATGGTTGCCATTAGAATCTCTTTTTAATAAATAATCCAAAGCTTTCTCGCAGGCAAGTTGTTGCCTTCTTACCCAGGCTGTATCGCCGGTTTGGTCATACAATTCTGACACGTTGCTTACAAAATCAGGATTAGAGTCCAGCAGGTAACCCCATTGCGCTTCGTAAAATCCTTTATCGGTAAATTTTCCCGGCATAGCATCTTCATTAGTGTAAGCCCACCGCGGCCATACGCGTCCGTTAGGTTGTATTGCATTGTCACGGTAAAAATCAAGGCATTGTTTATAGCCATTAAGATAGCGGCTGTCATTGATGCCGAGTCCCATTTGCGCAATGTATTGTTCGTGCAGGCAGATAGGGCCATAAGGAGTATGCCAACTGTTACCACCAAAGTGGTTCGCATCAATTACACCGATACGGGCAATCGTATTTAAAACGGAAGTAACCTGCTCACCATTTATTCCTTTAAAATCGCCGCGGCCATATTCCTTTGCATAATCAAAGAAAGAAAAATTAATGGTTTGAGATGTGTTGCCGGCCATCATTCTAAAAGGTGACCATACGTCAGTCTTTTTTCTAATGAAACGGCGCCGGTGGGTTCCGGAATCATAACGAGGTATCATTTCATTCTGCGAAATGGTTACACCACAGGCCAGCTTATCATCTTCAGTGCGGGTATATTTCATCGCGACCCGCTTACCCGGCGCATCTATCGAAATGTTCAAGCCGTTATTCGTTTTACTGTTCCAGAAAGAAGCTTCGTTGGTATGCACACCGTAGGTACATAGCTTTTCATTAAACAAGTAAAACCATGCGATGCCGCCAAAGCCCTGGAAAGCGCCTTCCCATGTATTGATATTATTAAATTCAATAGCAGGGAAAGAAACAGCTTCTGCTTCGAAGACTTTGGGGCAATTCCTGCTGATGATAAATTTTATTCCGGTATCGCTAACGAGAAATTTCCAGCTTTCATGCACCAGCGATTTATCATCGCCATAGGTAATGCCAATTATGTCCACGGCATTTCCATTAACCCTTATTGTTGGGGAGGCAGCGAGGTGCAATGTAGAAAATGAATTGCCCGCAGTTTGTAATCCCGAGTATATACCGGCATTTCCTTCCATCACTTTTTGCCCGTTTACTTCCATATCAGAAACCTGGCATTGGTGATCATAATTCAGAACGAATTTTAATTTACTGTTACTAATGGTAATCTTGTGCAGTTGCTTATCATTTTTTACTGAGGGTGACTGCGCATTACAAAAAGAAAATAAAAAAGTAAAGGCGGTAAGGGAAAGAAATATTTTATATACCATGTTATTTTTTAAAAGGCATTGTAAAAATGACTTTCCAAAAATAAAGTATAAAGACTGCAATTAAATCTGTTTTGAGTCACTTGACTGGCAATATAAACTTTTGTTGACCAGGGCAACTTCATTGTAAACATAAAATAGCGACCTGGCATTTACTTTTTAATAACTTTTATCAGAACCGAAGTAAGGTTTTCATGACATGATTAAGCATTCTGAAATATCTTAGCAGTATCTTTTGGTTAAAAAAGATAATTTCGAAACTTATCACTACCTGATATTATGAATGTAACAGTTTTACTTTTTGAGGACTTTGAAACCTTAGATGTTTTTGGGCCAGTTGAAATTTTAGGGCGGCTGAAAGATTTTTATACGATCAGGTTTTACTCACTTCCCGGTGGGCTAATTAAAAATAGCCATGGGGTTTCCATATTGACCGAAAAGCTGGAAAAAACAAATAATGAAGCAGGCATATTTTTGATACCGGGAGGACATGGGACAAGAAAAGAAATTGATAACATTTTGCTTCTTGACAGTATTCGAAAAATAGCTGCCTTTAGTAAATTTGTTCTTACCGTTTGCACAGGAAGTGCGTTGCTTGCGAAGACGGGCTTATTAGATGGCAGAAAGGCGACCTCCAACAAAAGAGCATTCAACTGGGTAATAACACAAGGTGAAAAAGTGCACTGGATAAAAAAATCCCGTTGGACAGTTGATGATAAATATTATACTTCTTCAGGCGTAAGCGCCGGCATGGATATGACTTTGGGACTTTTAAACGATTTACACGGAATAGAATTTGCAAGGCAAGTCGCTTTTCAAATTGAATACAACTGGATAGAAGATAAAGACAATGATAATTTCTCCGATCAGTAAAAATAATTAAGTTGCCGCCTAATGGTGGCGTCAATAACAGCTTGTATAGTTAATAGTTTTTAAAAGCAATGTAGACTCAGTGGCAAAAGATTGAAAGCTCACTGTATAATTTTCCTTATCCTCCATCGTGCTTGCTATCTCTCACATATTTCCTTCAACTTGTTAAGTGCATTGGGCCAGCCATCATTAAACATTTTTTCCCATGCAGGGTTGGTTACTATTTCTACATTAAGATTTGTTGTTGTGTCATCTCCTGAAAAATAATAAGTCTCCGTGGTACCTACCCACCCTTTCGCCATATCGCTCGTCACATCTTCAATACCGCCCTTCCCAAGTATGGCACTGTGCTCCGCTAAAAGATATTCATAAAGTTTCAGTTCTTTTATAACCGCCAGAGTACCGCTTCCATTTTCAGAAATGAATTTAATTTTCTCTCCTTGTTCCCATTTGCCTTCATAAAAAGATCCGGGCCACGCAGCCTCTACCCATTGCACGTAAGTAGATGGCTGCAGCATTATGTCCCAAACTTTTTTCGTCGTGGCGTTTATACTTATGCTGTATTCAATCTTTTTCATGTCAAATATTTTTACCTAAAATACAAAATGGTTTATGCAGTTGCGGGTGTTTCATTAAAGCTGCGAAGGGGTTCGTTACTGATTGTAGTTACGCTGTTTATTCTTTTGTGGAAAGCATTATAAGAAAAAGCTAACAATACAAGGAATATGAGCGGGAAGAAACTTTGGAAGCCCACACCATCAACTGAAAAATGCGAAACACTGGCAGCAATAAAGTCGAATGCAAAGCCTGCATAAGCCCATTCTTTGATGCGCTTAGGCACTTGCGGTATTATTAAGGCCAATGCGCCAAGCACCTTGAATGCAACCAGTAAATTTCCGAAGTAAGCAGGATAACCCAAATGTCTTATACCTTCTTTGGCAAGCTCTGTTTGAAAAGTGAATGCGGGCAGTACACCTTCGAATAAGAAAATGATGATAGTTGTAACCCAAAAGATGATGTTAGTCTTTTTCATTTTTTTAAATTTTAAAGTGAGTAAAAAAAATTTGACGGTGTTTAATTTAGATACCACAAAGCTATTGCAGCATATTATGGTGCTTGAGGTGCAAACAAGACAATAAAAGGGAGTTTTGCGACTTTTTCTAAATTGCAGCATTGATCCTGTTATGTTGCGTAGCTAGCGATACCGGTAACACTAAAATTCTCGCAATGAAAAATGATATTTTTCCAATACATGTACGGCAATTGAAACCGGACGAAATCGAAAATTTTATTGATCTGGTTAAACTGTTTTCACTGGTTTTTGAATACGAAGATTTTAAGTTACCGACCAAAGCACACTTGCAGCGTTTGCTAAACAGAAATGATTTTATTGTTCTCGTTGCCACTGTTAATGAAGAAATAATTGGCGGGCTTACTGCCTATACACTTCAGCAATATTATTCTGAGAAGCCACTTGCTTACATTTATGATATTGCAGTAAAAGGTGACTATCAGCGCAGGGGAATTGGGAAAGACCTTATTAATGCATTAAATACATTTTGTATAAAGAATGGCTTTGAAGAAATGTTTGTACAAGCAGAAAAAGAAGACACGGATGCATTGGGTTTTTATCGTTCCACCAGTATCGATCGGGAACAGGAAGTGATACAGTTTTCGTATCGCATGGAATGAAGTGTGCCAAGGCAATTGACGCCCAATTTTACCCGAGCATTGCTATTTTATTCTTCCATATTTCTGCAAAATCCAGATACGAGCTATTGAATTTTGAGGTTACTTAGGATAGCAAGGGGCAGCAGTCATTTATCCTTTGGTGACATTGTCGAAATTGAGGTATGGGTTATTGATTAAGATAGCAGAGGGTTATTGTGGTTTTGAAGTTACTTTGGATAGCAGGCAAAAACCAAAAAAATTAAAAACGATACCCTCCGCCAATTCGAAAATTATTTCGTCTGCCATCATTTATATCAAAGAACTGATCATTAAAGCTCTTACTTATACCGATTGAGTAGCCCACCTCTGCAAATAAATGACTGCTGAAATCATACCGGCCACCTGCCTCGGCGGATATCCCTAAAAACTTTGAAGTACTTTCTTTCGTTTTGTCAAACTTATCTGCTGCCAAATCCAGCTTAGGTCCGGCAAAAATAGAAATTTGCTTGCTTAGCATTTCCCTGAAATGAAGAGGCACTTCTATGAAATTCCATGCGTCTACCCAACTGTATGTAAGGCCTGTATTTAAAAATGTATTTTCAATTATTCTCTTTTCGACGAACAATGTGCCATAGATAGTACTGCCAATAAAACCTGTTTTAGCTCCATTAGTTTTATATCCGTTTATCACTGTATGATTATAGCCGCCTTTTATGCCGAACATGAATTTATTATTTTCCGATTGCGCTTGTAGTTTAAAGAGTAATGCGAGTAACATCAGCATTATCAAGAATGTTTTTTTCATAAAGTCCATTTGGTTGTTATGTTGAATTAATCTCGCTACACTTTCCTTTTTGTACTTCAAATATCGAAAACAAATTTCCATAATTACAACCTCTCTGCGAAACTCCTTTTCCTCCTTTCTCTGCGGTGAAAAAAATAAAACGCAACCGCAGAGAATAAGAGAAGCAGAGATAACGCAGAGTAATCATTTGCCTTAACTGGTATTTGTTATAAATACCAAAACAAATTATGATGTTAGGGACGATCTTTAGGGAAGACCAACCAAGGCTAAATTAGTTTCATTCTTTACTCCCGTACCGACTCATAATAAAATACTGTTGCACCTGAGGTTAATGATTTCGTCTGGGCTAGCTTCAGCAATATCCTTTTTTCGATCTTGTTAAACAGGAGCATTCCTTTTCCCTCTATTACGGGGTGAATACAAATTTGCAATTCGTCAATAAGATTACTATTCAACAGTTGTATAATCAAACTCCTGCTTCCTACGAGGATGTCCTTTCCTGCCTGCTGTTTCAATTTCAAAACTTCCTCGGCAAGTGGCCGCGTTGCAAGATGTGCAGTATTCCAACCTGTGCCTGTGAGTGTATTTGAAAAAACACGTTTTTCAATTTTATCGATTGAAATTGCG
>JBBSBD010000151.1:0-15121 GCA_038251675.1 Chitinophagales bacterium
ACGCAAGCCGTGGAAGCTTATTTCTTTTTGGATACGTGCCTTCTCCTTCGCCATTTGAAATACTTTTTGCGCACTTCTGTGGCTGTATGATTTCCCCGGCTCCATCCCCTCAAACACATATACTAATGGGCGAGCCTTACATTTTTTAAGATAGGATCTTAAAATATCCAACACTATGGGGCTTAAACCCACAAAACGATCTTTTTTACCCTTGGCACATTTTATCAGTAATTGCATCCGGTCGCTATCTACATGTTTTATTTGCAATGCGGTCACCTCGCTTACTCTAAGGCCTGCACTGTAGGCTGTGAATAAAATTGCCTTATGTTTTATGTTCGCAATGGAATTGAACAGCCTTGCAATCTCATTTTCACCAAGCACATTTGGCAAACTTGATGGCTTTTTCGGCCTTGGTATTTCCCAAAAAAATTTTTCTTTCCGAAGCACCTGCTCATAAAAAAATTTCAAAGAATTGATCCGGCTGTGTAGTGTTGATTCTGATAGTTGTAAGGTGGTATGGCAATATTGTAAATAATCTTTTAGGCGTTGCACACTTAATCCTGAAGCCGGAAATTCCCTAAGTGTTTGCAGCAACTGCATGAATTCCTGTGTATAGGTTCGGATGGTAGATTCAGCATAACCTTGTAAAACCAATTGCTGGTTAAATTTCTGAAGCGCATCATTATTTTCATTGCTTAATTTCATTACCGGGTTAAACTTTTGAACAGGCTTCGCAGGTATATGGCTATTATTTTTTAGCACTCTGTTTACAACTGTTGCCGGTTTACTTATAAGCGTACCTTGGCCGCTGTTCTTCCTTTCCATCAAATACTTTTTCAGTTCTCCCACTTCCAACACCACTTTCCCTTTCAAAACTTTTGCAA
This sequence comes from Chitinophagales bacterium, assembly GCA_038251675.1. GTDB lineage: Bacteria > Bacteroidota > Bacteroidia > Chitinophagales > Chitinophagaceae > Ginsengibacter. The sequence goes on from JBBSBD010000151.1 coordinate 885, forward strand.
GCAGTTCATAATTCTTTTCGGTACAAGGTACATACCAGCACTTGTGTGTACGGCTCCACCTGGCTCCGGCTTTTTTTTGAAAATAATAATTGAGCGGTTCACCTGAAGGGAGGCGGCTTTGGGGGGCATATATGCCAATACAGTCTGTTTCTCTATGCCTTAATGCAGTAAGTTTTACGGTTTCCATTCTTAAATGTAATAAATAAAAAAATGTGTTGAGGGCCTGCAAATATAAAAAGCAGCGGTACTCTCCATTGCCGGCGCAGCTCTTCGGTGCCTCGTTACAACCCCTGGCGGCGTACGCAATGGGCCACCGCCAGGGATGGTGCCCATACAAACCAGGGGTAAGAAATTCCAGGGGTGACAGATTAAATCACACCTTTTTTTTAGAAACATTGCCCAACTTGTATGAAACATAATGCTTTGCGTAATAAACATGGAGGCAAACATCTTATGCAAAGGCCTGTGTTCCTTAAACATGGATGCTTTTTGTTTTACGCATGGCTGTCTGCGTCATAAACAATCGCCTTTGTATGTGCTGCATGGGCTTATGTTTCTTACGCAAAGACCAAAACATAGTATGCAAAGGCCTATGTTGATTACGTTTTTAGCGCTGTCATTTACTTTCTTTTTGATCTACGCCAAATTATTTTTATCAAAAACACATTTTTTTTCACTTATACTTTGTTTAATTGCAAACGGATGTTCATATACTTCAACCGTTTGCAACCGGTGAAAATTACATTTGTAAACCCGAACGCATATTTCCGTTTATTGTGAACCGTTAGCCATTGGATGGTATCACAATAATTTTTTTTTGTAACAGTTTTATGCCGAAATCTTTTAACCCTATTTTTCAAAAATTAAAATTCAATTAAATGCCAACACTATCAATTACCAATGGCTTCGACAGATTGTCGGACCCGGACCTGGAAACGAGATCGTACCGGGTACTGGGCAGGCGTTACAGAAAACCCTGCTTATTTTCCAACCCCGAAACCAACGCTTGCTGAAATGGGCGGTTTTGTCGGGAATTTCTTTGATGCGCTCAATGCCTCCAAAGATGGCGATCGTCAAAAAATTGCCATAAAAAATCAAAAGAGAAAGGAACTTATAGATGCACTCCATTTATGGTCTGCCTACGTGCTATCGCAATCCGGCGGCGACCCGGTTATTGCGATAGCTTCAAATTTCTCCATTCGCAAAACACCTGCCAACAAACCACCTATTGCAAAGCCGGAAAACTTTAGTATGGTTGCCGGCAGCAATCCCCTCGAGCTGGCGGGCAGGGTACAAAGTGTAGATGGCGCAACAGGCTATATTTTTCAGTACGCCAAAGATGCAATGATGGCACAAAATAACTGGCAGGGTGTGCCAGGCACCAAAACAAAATGTACTATTGCTAACCTTGAGAGTGGCGTAATTTACAATTGCCGCGTGGTAGCCATTGGCCCAAGGAACCAGGTTATGTACAGCGATGTATTGCGTTGCAGGGTTGCATAATCACTTCACGGGTTAAAAGATTTTTGAAGGTAGGCTACTTAAGTAGTCTTTTTTTGCTTTTCGGGCATAACCTTCTCTGTTGCTGCATTCCATAAAATAAAACAACGATCCTTAGGTATTGAACAGGTATTTAATACAGTAAGTTTTAACCGGTGAAATAAAACTGTCGATATCAAATGTGTGTCACATTAAGAATACTATTTTAGGTATTACAGCCCTTCTAAAAACTGGGAGTGAATATAATCAACCACTGCGGGAAGGCTGTTGGTTTCTTCAAAGATATGTAGTTGTCTGTCGGCGCCGGTACCTTTTTCCAGCATGCGGTGAACATTACTCACCGCATTTTTAATACCAAGCGGGCCGGTTACATCGTCAATAAAATCAAGCAGCTCATAAATAAGCACCCTCGTATTTACTTCGGTTTCTTTGCCAAAATCTATAAGGCTTCCTTCGATACCATAGCGGCCGGCACGCCACTTGTTTTCGTTTATGAGTGCACGGGGATAAATGATGAAGTTGAGATTTTCCATTCTTAATTTATAAAGCTTGGCGCATATACCCTGGAACAGCGCAGCAATGGTGATGGTTTCCTGCACCGTCATCGGTACATCGCAAATGCGAAACTCTACGGTATTAAAAAAAGGATGAACCCTAAGATCCCACCAGATCTTTTTACCGTTATCAATACAATTTGTTTTTACAAGCAGCTTCACATAATTGTCGTACGATTCTATGCTCTCAAAATAATCGGGTATGCCCGTACGTGGGAACTTGTCAAATACTTTGGTGCGAAAAGATTTATAGCCCGTTTTCCTGCCTTCCCAAAAAGGAGAGTTCGTACTTAATGCATAAATATGAGGAAGAAAATACCTGGCAGAGTTGGCGATATGGATAGCCATTTCCCGGTTCTCCATACCTACATGTACATGCAACCCGAAAATAAGATTGCTTCTTGCAGCTTCCTGCAACTCATTCACAATTTCGCTATAGCGTGCATGATCTGTAATTAACTGGCTTTCCCAGTGGCTGAAGGGATGAGTGCCTGAAGCGCCTACCCACAGGCCAAGGCTATCCGCAATGCCACTTATCGTTTTGCGAAGTGTTGCTACATCTACAAACGCCTCATCAATATCCTTACAAATATCCGTACCCACTTCCACAACCGCCTGGTGCATCTCGGCCTTCACTTTGTCTTTTATAACTTTCTCCCCCTCTTGTACAATCTTTTGCTCATGGCTTTTAAGCTCACGCGTCACAGGGTCTATCACCATGTATTCTTCTTCTACTCCCAGTGTAAAATGCCTGTAAGAAATGCCTGCCATTAGTTTTTAGTTATTGTGTATCAAGTATCAAGAATCAAGTATCCAGCATCCAGCATCCAGCATCCAACACCTCACTTATACAATACTTTTCCATCAGCGCTTCTGCGCACATATTCTCCCCATGTAAGATTGTCTTTGCCTTCCTGGTAAGATTGGGCTTTTTCAATGGCAAAGATTGCTGCATTCTCAACAACCCAATCAAAATTTTCCTGGCCCACGCTGGTTATTTCGGCATCGGGTGCGGGGTTGCAAAAGTCAATGGCATAAGGCACACCGTCCCGCAATGCGAGCTCCACGGTATTGAAATCGTAACCTAGATAGTTGCAAATCCTCAGCACAATGTCTTTCATCAGGTGATACCTGTCATGATCCGGTTTAAAATCTGCTACATATCTTAAGTGATGCGGGTTACGCGGTTCGTAAGGCATAATGTGCACATACTTTCCGCCGATACAATAGCATCGATAATATTCGTCAAAAACAATTTCTTCCTGCAACATCATAATAAGTTCGCCGGTTTCTCCATGCTTGGTGAAAAAATCATTTGGGTCATTTACTTTATAAACATTTTTCCATCCGCCACCTGCATGTGGTTTCATATATGCCGGGAAACCTATGTAGCTAAAAATAGTTTCCCAATCCATAGGGTATTCAAGATTTGAAAATGACTGGTCGTGTGTATCGGTGGGTAGGCTACTCGAAGGCACAATTACGGTTTTAGGAACGGGCACATCTATTTTCGTAGCAAGGCAATTATTAAAAAACTTTTCATCGGCACTCCACCAGAATGGATTATTAATAACGGCGGTTCCGCAAAGAGCAGCATTTTTCAAAAACGCACGATAGAAAGGAACGTCCTGTGAAATACGATCTACAATTACGGCATAGCCGCTGCCTTCCCCCTGTATTACTTTATCAATATGAACAGGTTCAGCCGTGATGCCGTCTATATTTTTACTGTTTACTCTTTCTACAAAAGCCTCGGGGAAACTTCTTTCTTTACCGAATAATATTCCGATCTTTTTCATATTGTTTGTTTGGTGAAATGTATAAAGCCGCGTAAGGATTAGTGTGATCAAATATATTTTTTGATTCTCAATAAAACAAAACTAAATTTTATTCACAGCAGTTATCATGTTATCTGTAGAATTGCCCGTGTCATCTCCACTGGGTGCCTTTCAAATTGTCGCTTGGCCATACTTCTTGTGGGCGGTGTCCCCACCGCCCACGGCGGCAATTTGAAATGCATCCTCTCCATTATGCATTAAGCTTTCCATTTGAAATTTTCTTATTTTTGGCCGCTCTATGCATATGGAAGAAGTACGAGGCTCCCTTACTGAAACACATATTCTGCAATCTGATTTACTGAAACGAAAAGTAATCGTGGATTTCTATTTACCGCCCGCAGGCTCGCCCGCTGGTGTTAGCCTGTTGCTCATAAATGACGGGCAGGATCTACGCACCATGCGTTTTGAAAATATCCTCGGAATGCTATATAAAGATGATCTGATTGCACCTTTGTTCTGCGTGGGCATTCACTGCAGTACCGATAGAAAAAATGAATATGGTACGGCGAAATTTTTAGACTTTGAAGGGCGAGGTACAAAAGCTTTGTTTTACCAGCGCTTTGTTTTTGAAGAATTACTTCCTTTTTTAAAAACAACTTACGGTGATTTTACATTCAAAGAGAAATCCTTCAGCGGGTTTTCGTTAGGCGGCTTAAATGCCCTTGATATGGTTTGGAACCACCCGGGGGAATTTGCGAAGGCCGGTATCTTCAGCGGCTCACTCTGGTGGCGTAATGTAAGCCAGGACGATCCTGCATTTGATGAGCAAAATCACAGGATCATGCACAACCAGATTAGGTCCGGTAAATACCATCCGGGGCTAAAATTTTTTTTCGAAACCGGCACGCTTGATGAAACAGCCGACCGCAATAATAACGGCATCATTGATTCTATTGATGATACACTTTCGCTTATTGAAGAGCTTGTAACTAAAGGCTACGACCCATCAACGGATATCCGATACCTCGAGATAAAAGACGGGAGGCATGACGTGGAAACATGGGGCAGGGCTTTCCCGGAATTTCTAAAGTGGGGGTGGGGGAGAGCAGCTAAATAGTATTCCATTTCTATACTTCCGAAAAAAAATCGAGAGGTGGGAGAAACTATTAAATAATCAAAATTTTACAACAAGCCCCGCACCCACACCATAGGAATTTAATTTTGTTTTTACAGGAGCATCTTTATTAATAGAACTTAATGCAAACCTCGCGGTTGGTTTTAAAGCAAGAGCAAGGCTATTGCTTAGTTTGTACTCCAAACCAAAAGACGTGAAGGCCTGGAAGTATGAAGACTTAAGCCCATGTATATCATTAGTTGACGCAGATTTAATTCCATTTGATGTTGGAAGAGTTGTTTCAATTTGTCCTTTGATTAAAAAGTTTGCTGCGAGCCCGATGCCGGGTACCAGCCTGAATTTACCCTCGTTGATCACGTATTTAACTGCGAGTGGAATACCAATGTATTGTAGCGTATTGGTTGCATGAATAGTCCTGATGCTATCGCCCTGAGTTGGTATCCTTGCCCCGTTCAGATCAACAAACGAATAGCCCGCGGAACAATTAAACCTGTAATTCAGGTTCCCGAAATTATCGGTGCGGGCATAAATGATTTTTGGTTCAATAACGATCTTGCTCGTCCATAAAGTAATGCCAGACTCCAGTATCCAATTTTTTCCCGCGTTGAAATCCACCAGTACGCCAATGGTTGATGCCAGTTTCCGTTTCTCATTCTTTTCAATTTCATGCCGGTTATCTTCCCGGAACCTGGGATGATCATCTTCAAGCGATGAAGAAACAATTTCCGGAGAATAAAAGATTGTCGCAGATAATCGGGAAGAAGTATTTGTGCTGCCCTGTTTTGATACAAGTGAGTTAGTCTTTTTTATCGTTTTAATATCTGGTATCAATAATTCCGGGAAATGTGCAGGAGCATCAATCTTATTGTTTTCAAGGTCAGGTAAATTTGCAATAGTAAAAGGAATATTTGAAACATATCCTGCGTTTTCAAGAGCGACCACTTCCTTTTCTTTACTTGTATTTGCTAATGTTTTATCATCACTGCTCGTTGTTAACTGTTGAACAATATTATCATCTTTTTCATTTTTATTCTTTGGAATTACGGATCTTAATTTATTTTCGGTTGCAAGTTCCTCATTGGGATTTGTTTGCCATTCATCTGCCTGTGGCGAGAAAACGGTGCTCTTTGTTTTTGATTGCCTGTTTATTTTCAATTTTGATTTATCCGATATAAAATCCTTACCCCGTGAATCATTAGTCTCATTTTTACTAACAATTAAAAGGGAATCTTTACTAATAGTTAATGCGCTATCATTAGTTAATGCGTTATCATTTTCTTTCGCAGTCAGTGAATTATCGTTAAGTTTATTTCCCGCAGAAGGTAGATCGGCATCTGCAGTTTCATTGCTGCCTCCCTGTTTAATATCAGTCTTGCCTGTTTGCTGAACGCTGGTTTTGTTTTGATTCTTTTCTTCTACAAGATCTTTATTTTGTTGGCTTACGTAGGCCGTATACATGGCCATTCCAATTGAAAATAGCAACAAGACCGCCGCAGCCCATTTCAGTTTGCTGTATTTTTTCGAGATAGAAATTACTTTTTTCTTATCCAGGCTCTTATCAATATTCTCCCATACGGCATTCGAAGGAACCTCGGTATTATCTTCAAGCCCCTTACTAAACAAGTCATCGATGTTATGTAGATCTTCGCTCATACTTCGTGTATTTTTTGTTTGGCAGATTGGATGCTGCTATGCACCGCTTTCTGTAAAAATGCTCTTGCATCGGAAAGATTTGATTTTGAAGTACCTTCTGAAATATTTAGAAGCCCGGCAATTTCACGGTGTTTCATTCCTTCAAAAACGTACAGGTTAAAAATAGTTCTGTAGGCAGGAGACAGTTGCTGAATCATTTTAAGCAGTTCTTTGGTTCCCAGGTACGAAAGAATTTCCTCATTGCCTGCCTGCTCAACGGCAGCCGTGTCAATCGTAACCACTGCATGCATGTGCCTCCTGGTTCTGTATTTCTGTAACGCACAGTTCACCATAATTTTTCTCACCCAACCTTCGAAAGGCCCCGTGTGTTTGAACTGGTGAATATGTTCAAACACCTTTATAAAACCTTCCTGCAATATTTCTTCCGCTTCTTCACGATCAGTGGCATAGCGCAGGCACACAGCAAACATTTTGGGCGCAAGTAGGTTATACAGGCCATTTTGAGATTGCCTGTGACCACTATTACACCCATCTATGAGTTGCTCTATTTCTTCCAAAAATTTTTGTCTTAGTAGGTTGATGTTTTAAATACCAAAAAGGTTGGGTTCCTGCAAATGGTTTATAAAATAACAAAGGAAAGCGGATGCTCAATCGTGATTAACATTTTTTTCGCTAAGTAACCCAACGTTTTTTTTCTAAGGAACATCTTTAGCCTAAGACAAAATAACTGATCAAAGTTCATTGCTGGTTGCAATTCAAACATACCTGAATAATTCGTACCCTAATTATGTTTTCAAGCAGGCTTTTTCATTTTCAAAGAATGGTGTTTTGTCGGGCTATGTGGTGTGCACAGATGCGAACGGCACCAGGTATGCCATAGAGTTTGATGCAGCAGGAAATTTTTTAAAAGTTGTAGTAATAAGGTAGTCAGGAGTAGGAACAACTGCTATGCACTCCAGGGTGCATGGCAGTATTTTTTGCATCATTTTCAAAACCATTTTTTATGACAGGTACTATTCCACTTAACCGGTTTTCAGAAAATCGCTTTCTTTCAGCATGTGCAAATATTCTTGAAAGATGCCGGCTTTCATTACGGGCCTCACGAGCGAGGAAACACGAAAATGGGGTTATTTCCTGTATTGAAAATTCAATTGAAGAGGGCGATACCATTATTGATATTGGTTCCGGGGAATTTAATTATCTGTATTTTATGAAAAGAAAGCTTGGAAATTCCGGTAAAATAATTGCATTTGAATTTCAGCCCAGCTTGTACCAGCATTTGAATTACATAAAAAGAATCTTTCGCTGGAAAAATGTGGATATAGAATTAATAAGGTTCTATAAAATTCTGCAGGCAGGCAATACAGAAAGAATAATAACCTCGCGGGCAAACAGGGCTGTGGTGTTGAATTTGAATGCTTTTGCAGGTCATAATATTTCTCCCGCGCTGGATAATTATTTTAACGACCATGACATAAAGCCGCGCCTTATAAAAATAAATGCCGACGGAAACGAACTGGAAATTTTGCGGGGTTGTGTTGATACGCTCCGTAAATACAGGCCATCGCTCATTTTAAAATGCGATCAAAGAATTTCAGGTAAACAAAAGTTACTTGATACATTCAATTATCTTGCTAAACTTAACTATACAGGGCATTTTATTTTAGATACTATAAAGGTTCCGTTGATAAATTTTGATTTCAATGTGTACCAGAATGAATGCAACGACTTTTACTGCACTGATTTTATTTTTAAATAATACAGGCATTCGCATCAGTTCAATTTGGCAGGATAACTATTATAAAAATTTTATTGAGCTGTTTTTACGACAGTCCATTTCAATTCAAAATTTAGTTTTTAATTTGAAGGCAGATTTACCTTTTGGGATATCAAAGATAATTTCAAAAAAAAGATTGTAAATGTTTCCGGATAGCCAGTATCACTTTACGTTGGCCATACATAAAATTCTTTTTCCTTATTATTTTTATTAAGATTTTTCACCGGCACCCATTCCTTATAAATATCCACATCTGTAACATCGTGCAATTTCAATTGCTCCTGTAATAGTTCGGCATCTTTTGATTTTACAAAGTATTCCAGAATATAAGCATACTTGCAATTTTCATAATACGCTTCGTAGATGTTTAACTTAAAAGTTACAGGCAGTTCTTTATATGTAGTAAGATCTGCCTGTGGATCTGTAAGAAATATGAAAATTTTACGCTCATTAGCGGCAGCAACATCCAGTCTTTCTGCCTGCAGAATAGAGTAACCGCCAGGCTGGGTTGTCTTAATCTGGGTTTGCACAACCTTCGATGCTCTTGGTTTTTTGGAAAACACAAACTGTAATTCACCAGATAAGAAACGATGTTGCGCTATATATCTGAATAAGCCTTTTTGCTCCGATTGCTGGAGCGTCACATCTGCATTGCTATTTGACGACCTGGTGTATTCTTCCCATCGTTTCATGAATGGCTCTTTGTCGAGTGTCGTCTCAAAGCACACAAATTGAACCTTTTTATCTGTTGCCATCTTTACAAGGTAAGCTTTAAAAGCGGACTGGTAAGAAATGATACGCAAATCGAGAAGTTCGCAGTTAAGATAAATACATTTATATCGCCTTCGGTCAGGCTCCCGGGTTAACCTCTGTTGTCGGGCTTGCCGCAACATCGTCCCCGGATTTCCCTTTAAAGAAATCTTCAAAATGTTGTTCAGCGCCGGGGAAATGTTCTTTAAACATTTCGGTCGCTTTATTTTTAAGATCACCAAAATAATTTTTTGCAGTGTTGCCGGCGCTCTCAGCTTCTTCTTTAAGTTTATGGAATTTGTCTTTAAAAGAATCGGCCATTTTTTGTTTTTCTTCTTCCGTCATCTTACTGTATTTGTAAGCTCCAAAGGCTGCTGCGGCTCCTAAAAGCACAGTTGCAAGATGTTTATTATTTACACTCATGTTTTGAAATTTATTTGTTGTTATTACTAATTATTTTCTTTAATACCCTAATACAATAAATCTGCCATAAAATTACCGGCCTCGTGGTTGCCATTGCTGCATAAGCCATTGGTGCTTTAAAAGCGTAAATCTTTGAAAACAATTTACTTACTTTAGCATTTTACAATTTAAATTTTTAATATGCCTGCTAATATGGCTTTACTTGCTGAACTCCAACATGAAGCCTCTAATACAAGAAAAATGATTGAACGGGTACCAACAGATCATTTTAGCTGGAAGCCACATGAAAAGTCCATGACACTGGGAAGGTTGGCGACTCATATCGCGGAACTGCCGTCATGGGTAGTAAAGATACTGCAAGCTGATGAGTTTGACCTTGCAGGCAGCAGCTTTACACCCGAAGGCAGAGAAAACACTGACGCTATTTTACAAGTATTTGATAACCGGCTTGCCGATGCGATTGCTGCATTAGAATCTGCTACCGATGATAAAATGAATGCACTGTGGACGCTGCGGCAGGGAGATCACGTCATATTTCAACTGCCGTGTAAAGTTGCTTTATGAAATATGGCTTTCAATCATCTCTACCATCATAGGGGCCAGCTAAGTGTTTACCTGCGCCTGCTTCAAGTGCCTTTACCAGGTATGTACGGCCCAACGGCTGATGAGAGGCTATGAGGAAACTGAGAACTGCCTTTAAATGATGACTCGAACCTGTAATTAATTTACGACAACAATCTCATTAAAAGGAATACAAAAGTTTAGCAAGGAATTTGTATATTGAAGAATGCGACTTTTATTTTTAACAAATAGAAATATTTTGAAAACACTTATTTTATTCTTTTTTTCTTTTGCCTTGTGCAGCTTTGCATCCGCTCAATTGAAAACGACACCCAAATGCCCCGACTTTGACGTTGATATTCTTGATGGAATTGTAAACAAAGTTATTCTTCCAACATCTACCGTTGGGCAAATTAAACTCAACCTGCCGTGTTTTACTAGCTTTGAAGAGGTAGGCACTACCGCTAAATGCGGTGCTGGTGTTTTTTACAAAGACAAGGATATTTATTTCTATACTGACCGTGATTACGTGGAAATAGGCCCGGCTTTTAAAGGGCATCTTAGTATTCCCTTGATAGGCGCGTCACGCAGTAGTTTATTTAAAGTACTGGGGAACCCCTTAATAAAAGATGTGAAGTGGGATGCTTTCCAAACATCCTATGGTATTTTAATTCTTTACTATTCCGCCGATTCAAAAATAAATAAGATTCAATTCAGCACACAATCCACTAACGGCATTAAACTTTGCGAATAATACTGTCTCCGGATAATATCAAATTATCTTCCGATGCTATTTTACCCTTTCGCTTTTACTTCTGTTACGACCAATGCTTCCACGCCATTTTTTTCTGACAGGGTGCCGGTTAACGTTACCATTTCTCCGGCAAATTTTTTGGCCGCAGTATACGCGTCAGCATTTTTGCTGCCTTCTATCAACAGGTAAACTTTGCCATCATCAGCAAGAATACCCATTGGAGATCCACCATTTATACACGTGGCCGCACATTCTTTATGACCATCACCATGGGCGCCTGATGCCATATAACATTTCATATCCAGGATCTCACCAGTCACGGTTTTGCTATCATCATTATTAGAAAGAAATGATTGAAAGCATAAAAAGAGCATACCCATAAATGCAAAACCTGCAATTTTTTTGAAATAATTCTTTTTCATATTATTAAATTTAGAGTTGAGTAGACAATGTTCATATAGGGATTGAAAAAACTATATAAATGTAAAGAATTTTCTGCGGCCCGTTTTTTAAAAGTACAAAGCCATGACAATTATGCTAAAAGCTTGCGCTTTTCAAATTTTATTTTTTTAAAATGGAGATTTCTTTTCCATTATAGTAAATTATTTCGCCGCCTGCATTTTCCACTTGTAATTCTTTAGGCTGGCTTTTGCTTACCCATACAATTTCAAATGCACGGTTCTGGAGCATGCCGGGGAAGCTTCCTTTTCTTTCCAATATGGTAAGTTTCTTTTTTGCTTCTTCATAGTTGAACGTAATATTGGTAAACAATCCTTTCTCATAATTATAGGTAGTGTCGTCATCTTCATAGAGACTGAAAGAAGCATCTTTACCGGTGTACACAAATAGTGTAATAGTATCCGCAGGCTTTTGAGAAGTATATTGGATATCTGGCCCGAAAGGAATAATAGAACCTTCTTTCACAAAAACAGGCATTTTTTCATAAGGCGCATCAGCGGTTATTCTTTGGCCACCGCTATAATATTTTTCTGAATAGAGATCGTACCATCCCTGCCCTGCGGGCAAATACAAATTTTTATTTCGTTCCCTATAATTATACACAGGATTGATAAGTAGTGATGGCCCAAACATGAATTGATCGCCTATATTCCTTACTGTTTTATCATTTGGAAAATCCATCACAAGCCCGCGCATAATCGTGTAATCGTTATGGTAAGTAGCTTCCGCCAGCGAATAGATATAAGGCATCAACCTATAGCGGAGCTTATCATAATATAACATGCTTTTATAAGCAGGATGATCTTCGGGAGCAACATTATACATTTCACGATACGGAAACTGGCCGTGCGACCTGAATAAGGGAACGAATGCGCCAAACTGGTACCAGCGGGTTTGTAACTCACGCCATTCTTCAAGGTTTGTTTCGTTTGGTTTTTCATAACGATGTTCAACAGCAAATCCGCCAATATCCATGGTCCATAGTGGCAGGCCCGACATTGAAAAATTGATCCCTGCAGATATTTGTGCTTTCATATCTTCCCATCGCGATGCAATGTCTCCGCTCCATATAGATGCGGCATAATACTGTGAACCTGCAAAGCCGGAACGGGTCAAAAGAAAAACTCTTTTATTCGGATTTACCGACCGCTGACCGAAGTATATCCCTTTTGCATTTTCTAATGGATAAGCATTTAGATATTGGGCCGCTATTCCTAAGCTGAGCGGAGACATTTCCTCTTTTCGTTTTTGTGGAGAAACATTGGAAAGTATATCAGGCTCGCTGGCATCCATCCACCAGGCATCTACTCCTTTGCTATATAATTTTTCATTAAGCAGGTTCCAAAAACCTTCTCTTGCTTTCGTATTGAACGCATCATAAAACGTAGAGATGAAACCTTTGCCAATCCAATCACGCTGGCTGTCTGCAATGTTTCTTGTATAAAGCCATCCCTGTTTGTTAAAATCTTTATAGGCCTGTATGCCTTCATACATTTTAGGCCATACGGAAATCATGAATTTTGTATGATATTTATCGTGCAGCACTTCTATCATACTATCAGGATTTGGAAAACGGGCCGCATCAAATTCCTGGCTTCCCCAATCATCAGTTTTCCAATAGCTCCAGTCCTGAACAATATTATCAAGGGGAATTTCTCTTTTCCTGAATTCAGCAACCGTATTTAAAACCTCATCCTGGGTTTTATATCTTTCCCTGCTTTGCCAGAAACCCATTGCCCATTTCGGTGCGATGGCAGCCTTACCCGTTATGGTTCTATATCCGGAGATCACATCATCTGCATTAGTGCCTTGTATAAAATAGTAGTCCAGTTTTTCTCCCGCTTCTGACGAAAATGTATAAGTGTTTATGTCACTTTCAGGAATAGGATTTAACCACTTTACATCCAGGTAAGATTCACCGCCATCGGGTATCCATTGTATTTTGATTGCATACTTTTTATTCTTTTCGAGAGAGAAGTTTATTATAGCAGCCGCAGGATTCCAGGGTTGGCGCCACCTGTCTGCAAGCAGCTTACCATCAATCCAAACCTTTACATACCCTGCATAAATAATTCTGAATTTGTAGCCGCCGGTGAGCTCGGCTTTAAAAGAACCTTCCCAGTTGATCTCGCCATTTTGTACACTAAAATCTGCCGGTAAATCTTTTTTTGAATCACCCAGGTATTGATAATCAATTTTTGATTCCGCCCTTGCGAAAGCAACTTCTCCAGGTTTATTTTTATCGTTTGAATAAGATGCCGTGAGCCAGCCTTCTTCTCCATCTTTGGAGTATAGTTTCAAGGTCGATAAGGGCATAAAATCCCTTGTATCGCCAACCTTTGTTACGGAATAATTATCCCATAAAATGCCGTAATTTTTGCTGCTTAGCAAGAAAGGAACGGCCACCTCAGTATTGTTCTGAAAAAGAAAAACCTGCTGCCCTTTATAATTGAATTGATCGCTTTGATGCTGTCCCAAACCATAGTATGCATCATCGGTGGTTGTTTCAAAAGTTTGAGATAGTCCGTACGATTGTTCTCCTTCGAATACTGCGGGAGTAATTGATCTTCCATTATATTGGCGCTCCATTAGCAGTGGCGTACCTGCTTTGTCTTTAAATGATACCGCTCCTGTGGAGAGTAAAACGATTGCAGTAATAGCCGGTGTCTTTACACTTATGGTGTTATTGATATTAGTTACGGTATAGTTTTTTTTTAAATCTTTATAAACTGTGATAAGGCTTTCGTCGTCTGGAAATTTTAATAAAGGTGAAGCTGAGATTCTTATAATTTTATCACTGATAACTAAAACCCTTACCATTCTTGCATTTCCGGAAAGAGTCGTATCCGGATAAATGATTACACCATTTTTTATTAATTGAAAATTTTTTGCA
>JBBSBD010000152.1:0-15063 GCA_038251675.1 Chitinophagales bacterium
TCGCAAAAAGAAATTAGAAATGCCGTATCGTGCTCAAACTGATTTGGAAGAAAATGTAAATGCGATTACCCATGGCCTGGGAATATTACTTTCTTTGATCGCAATCCCTTTCTTAATTGTGAAATCTACAGAAAACCAAGATTTTGTTATGGTGTGGGGTGTAAGCATATTTTCGTTTGGAATGCTTGCAGTTTATCTTTCATCTACGGTATACCATTCACTTAGAGAGCCAAGGCTTAAAAGAGTCGCAAACATTGTTGATCACATTAGTATTTTTTTCCTGATTGGGGGAACTTATACGCCGTTGATACTTCATTATATTCCGCGGGAAACTGCAGCGATATTTTTAACGGTACAGTGGTTAATTATTTTAGCGGGAATTATCCTGAAACTTTTTTTTACCGGCAGGTACGAATGGCTCTCAGTGGCGCTTTACATCTCACTTGGCTGGATGCTGGTTTTTGTAATAAAGCCGCTAATCCATACCATGCCTTCCCATATATTTTTATGGATTATTGGTGGCGGAATTTGTTACACATTTGGAGTGATATTTTATATAAGGGAGCATAAAAAGCATGCTCATAATATCTGGCATCTTTTTGTGCTGGCGGGTACCGTTATGCATTTCATCGCTGTTTACAAAAGTTTGGATGTCACCGTCAATTTTTAAAAATTATTTGCCGGCCCCTTAGCCTTTAAGCTCCTCTTTTATTTTATCATAAGCCAACCGCAATCTTCCAAGTAGATCCTTTTTCATCGCATCAGGAATAAAAGCAGCCCGTAAGGCATTTACATTACAATTGTAAAAATCGTCAATCGTCCAGCCGAAGACGTCCTGCAATTTTTGATACTCTTTATTTAAAGTGATGTTGGTGATTTTTCGGGTATCGGTATTAATATTTAAGGAAATCCCCGCTTTATGTAGCTCGTCCACAGGATGATTTTTGTATGTGTCATAAATGTCAATTTGCACGTTACAAGTGGGGCAAATCTCTAAATGAATTTTGTTGCTGCGCAAATGTTCAACCAGCTTTTTGTCTTCGATACTTCTCACACCGTGGCCTATTCTTGACGGGCCAAAATATTGCAAAGTTTCCCAAACACTTTCAGCGCCTTTCGCTTCTCCGGCATGTGCGGTGCAAAAGATGGAATTTTTCTTTGCGTATTTAAATGCTTCTATGTGATTGTCTATAGGAAATCCCGCCTCATCAGCGGCAATATCAAAGCCCGTCACATAAGTTCCTTTGAACTCTTCCACCAGTTTTACCGTTTGCATACTTTGCTCTTTTGTAAAATGACGAAGGGTGCAAAGTATAAGCCTGGCTTCGATGCCTGTATTTTTCGATGCTTCAGCAGTAGCCTGCTCAGCAGTTTCAACAACTTCATGCGCAGTTAATCCTTTCTCCAAATGTTGAAGAGGTGCAAATCTTATTTCAGCATAAAGCATATTATCACTAGTCATTTGCCTGAACAAATCATGAACAACTAATTGTATATGTTCTTTTGTTTGCATTAACGAAATCCCCTTTATCGCTCTTGTTAAAAAATCGGCAAGGTCGGTACATTTTGATGGCGCAATGTATTCGTAGTTGTAGTCTTCCCGCGTGACAGACGGATCAATTTTATTTACAACGTCGTAGCTCAATGAACAATCGAGATGAAGGTGTAATTCAACTTTGGGTAATTTTTGAATATAGTTCATGAAAGTAAAAAAGGAAGTATATCGTTAATGTGATGAACCTGTTTAAAGTTCGCATGATCAACATTAGCTTCTGCATGCTCGTGTGCCCAGGTAGTATGATAGGGGACATGAACAGCATGTCCTCCGATTTCCAGCACCGGTAAAACATCTGATTTAATGGAGTTGCCTATCATCATGAACTCCTTCGGTTGTATATCTAGATGTTTAATTAATTTCTGATAATCACTTTGCTTCTTATCGCTCATAATTTCTGTATGGTGGAAATAATGTTCGATGCCGGATTTTTTCAACTTTCTCTCCTGGTCGAGCAGGTCACCTTTAGTTGCAACTACAAGTTTATACTTTACTGAAAGTGCCTTCAAAACATCTTCAACACCTTCCAGCATCTCAATGGGTTTATCTAAAAGATCTTTACCATATTGGATGGCTTTTTCTATTATCGCAAGATTCAATGTTTTGTCAGAAACTTTTAAAGCCGTTTCCACCATGCTTAGCATAAAGCCTTTTACGCCGTATCCATAAAGAGCGAGGTTATTCATTTCTGTTTTAAAAAGCTCCTGCGAAATAGTATGGTGCGGCAAATAATCTTCCAGCAGGTTGCAAAACTTTTTCTCGGTTTCCTGGAAGTAAGGTTCATTTACCCAAAGTGTGTCATCAGCATCGAATGCAATTACTTTGATGTTCATATAAAAACTTTAACGACCATGTTGTGTCATCAATAAAGTTAATAGGATTATGTTATTTATCTGTCAAATGATTTCGCCTGCTAAGATTAAAAAACAAACTTGAATTTATTTGGGAAGTATAACTAATGTGTGAAAGCTGTCAGTTTGAGCCTGTCGAAGACGGTTGGGCTCAGGCAAAGTGTCTTTCTTCAGTGGCACCGCTTTCGACAGGCTCAAGCTGACAGTAATATAGTTTGATAGTTAGGTTACTTTTTGTTTCTGATATCCACTCTGTATCCACGGTGACTTAAATGAAATAATTCTTAAACTTACATATCATTTCTCCTTTTTCTCCCAGCTCTCTTTTTAATATTATCCCAAACCGGCAATACATCAGGTGATAAATCAAAATACAGGATAGCGCCTCCGTACAATGCAATGAATACAATGCTTTTCAACACCATTGGAAAGAAGCCATGAAGGCTTCGAAAGGAATAATAGCACAAAGCGTAGCATGCAAATGCGAAAATGATCGCGTATATAGTTTTATTGCTGAACGGGTGCATATTAAATTTTCTTTGAAGGAAAATAATACGGATCACATTGTAAATGGAGAATGAAATTACGTTGGAATAACCGGCGCCGATGATGCCGAATTGTTTCACTAAAATATAATTGAGCGGAATCGCAAAAGACAATAAAATCATGCCGCTTATAAATTCAAATCGCCAGAAAGTTGATGTACCGATTATCTGCGAATTTACTCCCGTTCCAAGATCAACGATTCGCGCCATACCCAAAAAGAAAAATATCCATTGCGATTCCAGGTATTCTTTTTTAAGGCCAAAAGTGTTTACAGCGTCTGTATAATTAAGCCAGACAACGAGGAATATGCCCAGCGAAGCAATCAATAAATTTATACCGGAGCGTTGGTAGATAAGATTGATCTTATTGTAGTCTTTATCTTTCCACGCCTTGGAAAGCACCGGTACTGATGCGGCAACAGCGCCTCTTTGCGGAGCTTGTACGAGTCCTGCGACCACGCTCCCAAGCGCAAAAATTCCCGCAGAAGCTGTGCCTAATAGTGACATGATAACGAGTGTATCGATAAACTGCGCAATCATAAAAACCAGGCCTCCTAAATAAATGAGCGAAGCAAGCGACACTATTTTTTTATAAAATTTTTTCGTTACACGGCTTATCGTGAACGTTATATTCAATGCTTTTTTCCATATCAAATAAGCAAGTAGTACCAGTGCCGTAATACCATAAGTGAATGCATACATTTTAATAAAAGTGTCGAAGCTCGAAATAAGTCTAAAACTTAAAAGAAATATAAGAGCAAGTGTTAGCAGCTTGAAAAACAACTCTCTTAAAAAAGTAGTGAGAATAGACTTACGGATGTTCCAGGCAAATACTTCGAGCATGGAGAACAACAGTATGAAAAAACCAAAAGGAAATACCCAGAAATAATATTGTACAAACAGGAAAGAGTTGGCCCCAAATTTTTGCAGAACAAGATCTTTGAAGACGAAGCCTGCCAGTATCACGAATCCGAAACCAATAAGGCTAATAAGAAGCGCCCATGTTAAGAGGTCGTTTTTCTTTTTTGGAAGATTGTCTTCGTAATAGGGATAAAATTTATAAACAGTAGCTATCATCCCCAGGTTTGCAAAGGCAAACATAAGGTTGCCAACGGCGATAAAAATTCCGGTAAGCCCATACTCCGAAGCACTAAATGGAGAACCCTGCCGGGTAAACAAATACGTATTTATAAAGCCAATAAAAAAACCTGAATAAACGAAAATGGTTGATATGATACTTTGCCTTCGTATCTGCGACATAGTAGAGTTTAAGGCTCTAAATTATACCTAATTAATTTGATGCGTATCAATATAAAAATTTATATCCACCTTTACTTCCTGCAGCGCTGTTTTTAAGTGCTGCATTGTGTCTTTCGGATAGATAAACATGTATTCGCCTTTCTCATTCAATATTTTTACGGGCATATTGAAACCGGGTATGCAATTAGCCCACCGATAATTTAATTCCCCGTCTTTAATGTTGTATTCCAACACGGGTATTTTTATCGTTCTTAAATATTGATCAAATACTTTCGAAAAATCAATTTTGGATTCTTCACTTATGTAATCCTCAACCTGCTTTGTGGTCACCGTTTGGTGATAGAAAGTTTTATTAAGCCCCCATAATATTTTCCTGAACAATGAGTCATCATTTATTACCTGCCTTATAGTATGCATCATATTACTGGCCTTATAATAAATATCAATCGGGCCATCCTGGTTTACCCCGTATGCTGCAATTATAGGAACCTTGTTTTCGATGTTTTTTCTTAAGCCTGTGACATAAGCAGTAGCCGCTTCCTTGCCATAATAGTATTCTGTAAATAGCGTTTCGCTGTAGCTCGTCATGCCTTCATGTATCCAGTTGTCGGCAATATCTTTTGCGGTTATATTATTGGCAAACCACTCATGGCCACTTTCATGAACGATTATAAAATCCCACTTCATACCCCATCCGCTTCCTGAGAGATCCATACCATGGTAACCATTCAGGTAACCATTGCCGTAAGCAACTGCACTCTGGTGTTCCATACCGAGATGCGGTGCATCTACCAGTTTATATCCATCTTCATAAAAAGGGTAGGGGCCAAACCAATATTCAAAGGCCTTCATCATGCGGGGAGCGTCCTGAAATTGCTTTTTTGCTTTCGTGAGATTGGAGTCCAGCACCCAATAGTCCATAGTGAGATCGCCTTTCAACCCTTTATAAATTTCTCCAAAGTGAACATACTTTCCTATGTAGGGAATAAGGTTGTAATTGTTGATCGGGTTTACAACAGCCCAGGTAGTGGTGGTTGTTCCATCATTATTTTTGACCAAGCTTCTTTGCCTGCCGTTACTCACAGCTACAAGGTCGGAAGGTGCGGTAATGTGCATTTCGGCGCTATCAGGCTCGTCACTTTGAATATCTTTGCAAGGATACCACACACTCGCCCCAAGGCCCTGGCAGGCAATGGTTATCCACGGATTGCCTGCTTTATCTCTTTTCCAGACCAATCCTCCATCCCATGGCGGCTTGATAGCAATTTGAGGTTTTCCGTGGTAATAGACAGTAAGCGCAGGTTGAGTGTTTTTATTTTTTCGCTGATCGGTTGCAGGCGGTGCTACAACCGGTTCAGCGATATGAAGTTTATTTGCAGGCTGCGACTCGTTGCTAACTGGCTGTACATTTTTTAAACTAACAAACCATGCATTTCCTTCGCGTGTAAAACCGAGGTATCTTCTTGTATTAAAGTATGTAGTTCTTTTATTTCCGCTAATGACTTGCTCCCGGCTCCTGATTCCGTTATCCAATACAATGGAATCAATTATCATAGGCTCCTGTAAATCTATTTGAAAATAATCCGGGTGGCTTTTTTGAATTTCCTTGTAGCTGATAGTATTGTATCCTTTTATTGTACTGTCGTCCAGGTTAAAGGTTACATGGATATCGTATTTAGTTGCATCCCACCATGCCCTGCCGGGGCCATTGCTCCCACGCAAGGTATCAGCATGGGTGAATGGCTGAGACACTACGTTAAAAAACATAAATGATAAACAAAACACAGCTACTATCTTTTTCATTTGCTAAATTTATTTTTTCTAAGTCAAAGATGGAGTTAAAAAATTAATTGCCCATTGCCGGTTATAAAATTTTCAAATAAAATATGGTTTGCTGCAGCAGTTGCCTTTGCATTCGCTTATTCTTCCTGCGATAGCCGCAGCAAAGAAAAAAATATCTTCCATTATAATGAGCAGTCCGGCATTGCAACCCTCGATCCAGCATTTGCAAAAAACCAATCCATTATGTGGGCTACTCACCAGTTGTACAATACGCTTGTAGAAACCGACGACAGTCTTAACATCATTCCTTCACTTGCGAAAAGATGGGAAGAATCAGATGATAATCTGCGCTTCACTTTTCATTTACGGAATGACGTTTTTTTTCATGATAACGATGCATTTCCCAATGGTAAAGGCAGAAAAATGACTGCTGCAGATGTGGTTTATAGTTTCTCGCGTATCATGGATAAGAATACCGCCAGTAGCGGCGCATGGATATTTAATGGAAGGGTAGATTCGGTACATCCATTTACAGCGATTGATGATTCAACATTTCAATTACAACTTAGCGCACCTTTTCATCCGGTGCTTGGCATATTGAGCATGCAATACTGCTCTGTTATTCCGCATGAAGTTGTAGAAAAATATGGAAAGGATTTTCGCAGCCATCCATGCGGTACGGGCCCTTTTCAATTTGTTGCGTGGGAGGAAGGCCAGGCATTAATACTGAAAAAGAATCCTTCTTATTTTGAGAGAGATAGTTCCGGGAACAGGCTGCCGTATCTTGATGGAATATCAGTTACTTTTTATGAAAACAAGGCAACAGAGTTCCTGGAATTTCAGCAGGGAAGGCTTGATTTTATCAATGATATTGATGCTTCTTTTAAAGATGAAGTGCTTACAAAAAAAGGAGAGCTTCGCCAGGACTGGCAGGGAAAAATAATTTTGCAAAAACATCCGTATCTGAATATTGAATACCTCGGTATTCTGCAGGATACTTCGAAAGACGTTGTAAAAAATTCTCCTCTCAAAAATTTAAAAGTAAGGCAGGCGATTAATTATGGATTCAACAGGCGAAAGATGATGCTCTACATTCGCAATTCCATTGGCATTCCGGCAGAGAGTGGTTTTGTTCCGGCAGGGCTTCCTTCGTTTGACTCGTCCGCCGTTAGGGGCTACATTTATGACCCGGCAAAAGCGTTACAATTATTAAAAGAGGCTGGCTATCCCAATGGCGCAGGACTTCCGGTAATTCCACTACTTACTATTCCTATATATGCTGATCTCGCAAGTTATATTGCCAGTGAATTATTACAGATTGGTATTAAGATACAGGTAGAAACTGTGCAGAAAAGTTTACTTCTTGAGCAAACTGCAAAGTCGGAAGCCTTGTTTTTTCGTGGCAGTTGGATTGCTGATTATCCTGATGCGGAGAATTACCTGAGCGTTTTTTATGGAAAAAACCCCGCACCGCCAAATTATACACGATACTATAATCCCGCCTTCGATAAACTTTATGAAGCTGCCATATCTGAAAAAAATGATTCAGCCAGGTATAAAATTTACCGGCAAGCAGATCAATTAATGATAAGAGATGCGCCGGTTGTGCCTTTGTGGTATGATATGGTAATTCATTTGGTACAGCCCTACGTAAAAAATTTTATACCTAATAGCCTGAATTTGCTTGAGCTAAAGAAAGTGAGTTTGAATAAGTAATTTCACTTATAAGTTAAACTTCGAATAATGTAAGTCGTTACGGATATTAAAGCGTATTTTTCCGCCTTTATCTACCATTTAATGTCCTTTATTACATGATTGCTATTTTGCTATTCTTTTTTTGCCACTGGTTTTTTTCTTTATTCTTTCACTCATTCTTCCTGCATCGGTTTGCGTCTCATCAAATGTACACAACATCAAAAGGCTGGGAAAGGACATTTTATATTATGACCTGGCTTACGCAGGGTTCCTCTTTTCTTATACCACGGGCATACGCCGTGATGCACAGGATGCATCATACCTATAGCGATACGGAAAAAGATCCGCATTCACCGCACTTTTTTAAAGATATCTGGCACATGATGATTAATACCGTCATCATTTTTCGTGGATTTCATACCGGTAAAAACCTTCCTGATCCGCAATTCACGGAGGAATACATTCCGATGTGGGACCGGTTGGATAAGATAGGGCACCACACTATTACGAGATTACTATTCGGTGCATTCTACACAACCTTTTACATTATTTTCGCTCCAAACTACTGGTGGTTTCTTTTGCTCCCGGTTCATTTCATAATGGGGCCGATACAGGGTGCCATTGTAAATTGGTTTGGCCACAAGATGGGTTATTCAAATTTTGATAACGGAGACCATTCTAAAAATACCACACCATGGGGCGTTATCATGATGGGGGAGCTTTTTCAAAACAATCACCATTTTAAAAAATACGACCCCAACTTCGCAAAAAAATGGTACGAATTTGACACTACGTTTATTGTAATGAAAGGGCTTCACCGGTTAAAGATTATCAGGTTTATCCCTAAGACCGTTGCTATACCAGCAATAAATTTTTCAAAAGAGGATATAATTGTATCCTGATCGGAAATCCTCAAAGCCACATATTAAAGATTAATCCTTATGCCTGCCTGGGGTATCAGCATATTAGTGCGGGAAGTTCTTTCAATAAAAGAAACCTTTGCATCATTGCCGATATAAGGATCTGTGAGATAAGTAGTGTTAGCACCAATTATATAAGCAACTTTTAATTCGAGGCCAAGATCATCCCGTCCGTTGAGAGGAATATCTATGCCTCCTGCGGCTCCATAAGAAAAAGCCCAATGCGCTTTCGTTGAATTTGAATAGGAATTATTGTAGTCGCTGTAAAATGTAAGCCGCTCTACCGTTACCGTGGAAAAAAATACATTCCAGCCTGCCGTGAGATCAACAAAGGGTTTTACTTTATGGAATGTATTAGGTTGAAATCTGGTAAGAAACATTAGTGAAAATATGTTACTGGTGGCGCTCACTTTAAATTCATCGTAGAAGCCATTCACGTAACCTGAGAAATACTGCGTTGCCCTTGCTTTTTCCTGCATGCCAAATTCTCCACCAAATTTTACGAATCGTGATTTACCAGGCCGGTATAAAAAATTTACCCGAAGCCCGTAGCCGGCATCAGGATTTGTTTCTTTGTAATCACCCTGCGGCACAGCAAGCTGCACCGTTGGGGAGATGGTAAATTTTTGCCCATAAGAATAGGAAGCAATAGAAATGAGTATGAATGACAGGAAATATTTCATATTAGGTTTTATTTTTTCAGTACGTCCGCAAAAACTTTTTTCAATTTATCCATCTTCGGCTTTATCACAAAATAACAATAAGGTTGTGAGCTATGATTCTTATAGTAATCCTGGTGATAATTTCAGCTTCATAAAAATTAGTAAGGTAAACAATTGGTTTATCAAATGCACCGCTCTTGTCAAACTCCTGCCACAAGGTTATTTGATCTTATTTGTAAATATAAACAGGCACTTTAATAACAACTAAAAAGCTTTTAGGTTTTAATCAAAGATAGGAATGGCTGATTTTTTTTGACCAAATGCTTTATATATTTAACATCTAAATTATGATACTCTTTTAACCGGAATATTTTATATCCGGTTCTTTTCAAGTTATGAAATCGAAAAATGACATTACACATGCTACGAGGTTACTTCCCGGGGATGATCTTAAAAAGGCTATCGGGAATTTTGCAAAAGCCCACGATATAAAGGCAGGTTGGTTAGCCACTTGTGTTGGCAGCCTCACTGAATATTCCATCCGTTTTGCAAACCAGCAGGTGGCATCAACAGGCAGCGGTCATTTTGAAATCCTAAGCCTTAGTGGTACAGTCTCTGTGCATGGGCTCCATCTTCACATTACGATTGCTGATGGCGCAGGAACCGCATTTGGCGGGCATCTTATGGAAGGTTGTAAAATTTATACAACTGCTGAAGTCGTTTTGATTGAATCCCCCAATTTCATTTTTACAAGGGAAAAAGATGGCAGCACTCCATGGAAAGAATTGAGAATAACGAAAAAATAAAAAGAGCAGGTAAAATAACCAGCTCTCTATCATAATGCCTGAAATAAGGTAGCACATACCGCGCTAAAAAATCACTTTGATGTCCTGGCATATAGGTCAAATCATTGTGAGCCTCAAGATAAAAGCTATCCTTACTTTTGCCTACAGCTAAATTTTCTATAAATTATTTCATGAAATTATTTCCTTCTTCGGCGGTTCAACAATTGGAATTTGACAAAGTGCAGTCTTTGCTTTCCGGCCACTGCCGTACAGAACTCGCTAAAGAAAAAGCGCTGAACTTAAGAATCCATACCCGTAAAGAATTTATTGAACCGGGGTTGCAGCAAGCATACGAATACAAATTATTGTTGCAAAACCATCTTTATTTCCCGGATGATGCTGTATTTAATTTATCAAAAGAATTAAAGCTGTTGGGCATTGAGGGATCAATGCTTTCGGGCACCCAGTTTCTCGCGATCAGGAAACTTTCTGTTGCGGTACAACAGGTGTTCAGGTGGTTTGATAATGACCACAGGATTGCTTACCCGTTCCTGGCAAAAGTGATTGAGCATACTTATTTTGAAAAAAATATTATCAGTCTTATAGATGATGTACTCGATGAAGACGGCAATGTAAAAGACAATGCTTCGGAAGAACTGAGCAGGATAAGAATGGCGCTTTATAAAAAAAGAAATGAGCTGCGCAGAATGTTTGACCGCATTGTAAGCCGTATGAATAAACTCGGTTACCTGGCGGACATAGAAGAAAGTTTTATTAATGGCAGGAGAGTACTGGCGGTATTTGCAGAGCAAAAGAGAATGGTGAAAGGCATTCTGCATGGCGAAAGTGATAGCCGCAGAACAACTTTTATTGAGCCTGAAGAAACCACCGGGCTTAATAATGAAATCTATTCATTGGAAAATGAAGAACGAAAGGAGGTCTATAAAATTCTTCACAAGCTTACGGCACAAATGCGGGCTTATCATCCTTTACTGGATACCTACCACATTGTGTTGGGCGAGTGTGATTTTATAAGAGCTAAAGCAAAATTTGCTTTGGAATACAATGGTAACCTTCCCGGGCTTCATGATAAAGCTCACCTGAAACTGGAAAATGCCTGCCATCCGCTTTTATATATTTATAACCTAAAACAACAAAAACCGACGATCCCGGTAACACTAGCATTGGACGATAAAAACCGCATTCTTGTAATAAGCGGCCCGAATGCCGGGGGCAAAACAGTTACACTTAAAACGGCGGGGCTTCTGCAGATGATGTTACAGAGCGGGTTATTGGTTTCATGTAGCCCTGAAAGTGAGTTTGGCATATTCCGGCAACTGATGATACATATCGGTGATACACAAAGCCTCGAATTTGAGCTGAGCACTTATTCTTCTCACCTCATGAACATGAAGTATTTCATGGAAAATGCCAATGGCAAAACACTGTTTTTTATTGATGAACTTGGCAGCGGCAGCGATCCCAATCTCGGTGGCGCATTTGCAGAAGTTATTATGGAGGAGCTTGCAAAAAAACATTCTATTGGAATCGTAACCACGCATTACCTCAACCTGAAGGTGATGGCCAATAAAGTACAAGGCATCATAAATGGTGCGATGGCTTTTGACGAAAAAAATTTAAAACCTTTATACAAACTGATTGTGGGTAAGCCGGGGAGCTCCTATACTTTTTCCATTGCCGAACGCATCGGGCTTCCTGCGTCATTGATCAACAAAGCAAAACAGTTGGTTGATGAAAATCATTTTAGCCTTGATAAACTTTTGAACCGGACCGAGCAGGACCTGCAGCGTGTGCAGGCAGAAAGTATAAATCTTGATAAGCTTTTAAAGGAAAATGAAAAGCTGAAAAAAGAAATGGAGCAGGTAATAAATAAAGAAAAACATAACCAGCAGGTGGAATTGTTGAAGCAACAGAATAAAATAAGTGAGGAGAAGCTCTTGTACCTGAAGGATATGGAGCGGAAGCTAAAATCAATTTTAATTGAATGGAGAAAGACTGACGATAAGAGTAAACTGATAAAGATGATGCAAGCCCTCCTGTTTAAACAAAGAGAAAAGCAAACTGTGGCACGTCAGCAAAAAAAGGTGGATTCAAAATATATTGAAACCACGGAGATTGTAAAAGAAGGTGACAAAGTGAAAATGATTTCTAACCGGCAGGTAGGAGTAGTTAATAACATTCGTGGCAAAAAAGCAATTGTCCAGGTGGGATCAATCCCAATTACGGTAAACGTTACTGAGCTTATAGTAGTGAGGGATATTCCGTGAATTTTTCATTTAAAGTCGTACACAAGCCGCATTCCCAGGGGCAGGACAACAGTTGAATACTTTGGTTCATATATTGACGCCAGGAGCCTTCTTTCGCGGGCATATACTCCGTTATCTACTCCTTGTTTTTTAAACCTGACGCCAAGTCCTATGTAAGGTTCAAGCCTTAATTTTTCATCCCTGGTTAAGTTAACATTATCTCCAAAGTTTATATTTAGCCCAAGCGCTCTTTTATGATACCTGAAAGTTGTGTATTCCTCGTAAGCAGGGATGCCATTACTTACATCTCTTCCTACCCAGTCAGTTAATTTATAAACTGCATATTTATAATGAACCTGGGCTTCCAGGAAGATCCGTCCCCTTGTGTTGAAATAATATCTAAAAAAGGGACGAAGAATAATGCCACCGGCAGTATTGCTTTCAGATAAATAATCGGATCTGAATATGTAAGCGACATCGCTTCCGGCTGACCAAAGAGATTTAAACCTATATTCAATTCCTAAAGAAATATTTTCATCAAAGACGTCTAACAGACCGGTGAAATTAAATCTTCCGGTAATCTTTTTATCGGGGAAAATTTCTTCTACCGACCGGTAAATCCCATTGTTAGATTGCCCTGTTACCTTGCTGTAAGCAAGGACGAATAAAATCGCAAAGATTTTCTTTAAATTATTCAATTGATGGTGGCTGTGAGAACGGGATTACGGTTGTCAGTAATATCATATAAGATCATTCCGGAAGCAACCCAGCAAATCAACGTGTTTCCATAAGGAATTACATCAATATAAATTCCATCGTTAATGAACTTATTAATAATAACGGGCTGGAGCGGGTTGTTAATATCAAATAATATCAAACCACTTTGCCTGTCGCAAACGTATAAAACGTCGTTTTTGTAGCCAAGGCCATAAGGTTCAAACACCGGGTAAGATGCCACCTGTACCGGTCTGGTAATATCTTTAATATCAAAAACGGCCAATGTGCTTTGAATCCCTCCACATGGACCATTGGTCCGCAAAGTTGCGTAGGCAACCGTATCATTTGCTACCACCGGATCGCATCGCCTTAAGGCCTGCGGAGAAATCGCATCGCTTAATTTTTTAGGATTGGCGGGGTCCGCGATAGAGAAAATATACACCTGGCTTGTTGAACCAATGAACAATTTATCATTAAGCGGGAATATGGTTTCAATGGCAAAGCCAACATCTTGCGTGTTTTTCAATATCGGGTCGGCAGCATTTGTAATATCAAAAACTTTCAACTGGCTTTCATCTACGCTATACAGGTAGTTGCCCTTTATTGCAAACCTCGCGAGTGAACCGCCCTGTCCGGTGATGCCACCGCCCTTGGATGAAATGCTTGCAGAATCTTTTTCACATTGTATAAAAAAGAAAGGCATTATTAACAGGTAAAATAATTTCTTACTCATGGTTAATTTTTAACGGCGGCATTTGGGGTTAGATATCGTTTTTAATTCCCACCTCACAACGACTCCTTTTGACTTATCAGGGCATTCAAAATATACGTTAGTAAAAGGAGGATAATTTTGATTCTCCGGAGGAAATACGCCAGGTACCCGTTTTACTAATTTGGGTTTGGCCGGGTCTGATATATCAAAGACAACCAGGTCTGAATAATTATTGCAGTATAAATAACTGCCTTTTACCGCTATTTCAGTACTTAGGGGTAACTTAAGAAAGGCAATTTTTACCGGATTTGTTTTATCGGTGTTATCAATAATATGGATTCCCGTATTTAAATCATTCTGAAAAATATAATTGCCATAGGCATAAATTTTGCCAGCCTGGAGAGTCGGCATTTCTGATTCCACTGATATCTGATCTATCTCGTCAGGCGTGCTATAAACGGGAACGTAGGTTTCAGTTCCCCCGGAAAGCTCACTACCGGGCGGGGAACAGCTTTGTATCAAAAGCGCTGAAGAAAAAACTAAAAACAATCGTCTCATAAGCCGGCATTTACTGAATGAGCTTTTTTACTGTAACATCGCTGCATGATAAAAAAATTAAAGAGGTTAATTTTACATAAATGAAAATCGCTCTGACTATTTCCCTGTAACCGGAAATAACGGGATTCAATGCAAGTCATTATTTGCGGTTTTTAATTACCAATCATGAAAATATTCCAATACAAATTACAATTGAGAGAGGAGGAGAGGGTTTCATATTATTACAGATGAAATTGTAAGCCGTATTACTGAACTCAAAGAAATACAAAAAGGAATTTGCCAGGTATTTATACAACATACTTCCGCTTCCCTCACACTAAATGAAGATGCTTCACCGGATGTAAGGAAAGATTTTGAAATGTTTTTCAGTAAGATCGTTCCTGAAAATGATCCCCGCTATTCACACGACGACGAAGGGCCTGATGATATGCCTGCACACTTAAAGGCTTCTTTATTGGGCAGCTCTGTAACGATACCCATAGTAAACGGACAATTGGCTTTAGGCACCTGGCAGGGAATTTACCTGTGCGAACACCGCAATGCACTGCATCGAAGAAACCTGGTGATAACAATATGGGGCGAATAATTTTTTGAAATTACAAACTCAACTCAGTAAACTTGATCAAGCAAAATGGCATGACCGAAATAGTTTTGTGTGTTTGAGGAAATAAACATTCTTATTTTTGAAGGCTTTGAAGCAACCTGATTTTTTATATCGAATTACCCATTGGGAAACCTGGCATTACCTGGTAAA
>JBBSBD010000153.1:0-15042 GCA_038251675.1 Chitinophagales bacterium
CTCAAAATATATCGACGCTTATAAAGCCCAAGGCATCGACATCTGGGGTTTCACGGTCGAAAACGAACCGTTGGGAAATAATAATAATTGGGAAAGTATGAATTTTAGCCCGGAGGAAATGACAGGTTTTGTTCAACACTATCTGGGTCCAAAATTGAAATCGGATGGGTATAATGTAAAAATACTTGGGTATGACCAGAACCGGGGCGATGAATTAAAACAATGGGTTGATGTGATGTATAAAGATGAAGCCTCTTCGAAATATTATGATGGTATTGCTGTGCATTGGTATGCAAGCACGTACGACTGGTTTCCCGAATCGCTGCAGTATGCCCACAAAAAAGCTCCTGCTAAATATCTGATTCAATCTGAAGCATGTATTGATGGCATTGTTCCAAAATGGAAAGATGATCAGTGGTATTGGTCGAAGGAAGCTAAAGATTGGGGCTGGGACTGGGCCCCGGCAGACCAAAAATATTTACATCCGAAATATGTTCCCGTGTTTCGTTATGCCCGTGATATTATCGGGTGCCTGAATAATTGGGTTGATGGATGGGTGGACTGGAATATGGTTCTGGATAAGCAAGGCGGTCCGAACTGGTTCAAAAACTGGTGCGGCGCACCCATACTCGTCGATCCGGATAAAGATGAAGTTTACATTACACCACTTTATTATGTGATGGCTCATTTTAGTACATATATCAGGCCTGAAGCTAAAATAATAGGATTTGAAAATTCAGATAAAGATCTTATGGTCACAGCCGCCCAAAACCCTGATGGTTCGATAATAGCTGTTGTTTTAAACCAGGATGCAGAAGTAAAAAGTTTTACTCTTATTCTCGGGAAAAAATCAACAAAAATATCTATCGCCGCCAAGGCATTACAAACAATTGTTATTCCTGCTAAATAATTATCATACAAACAAATACAACTAACCAACAGTCTTAACAATGGAAAAACAAAAAACACTTCCCGCCGATATTGTGCCTGTCGGACAGAAAATCGCTTTTGGTGCCGGTAACTTGACCAACCAGTTGTTGCCGGCCGCACTCGGCATATTCATGTTTTTTTTAGTTGTATCATTTAAAATGAGTCCCTATAAGGCGGGTATCCTGGCAGCCATTCCGCGGTTCCTGGATGCCATACTCGACCCGATAATGGGATATATTTCTGACAATACCAGGTCGAGATGGGGCCGCAGAAAACCCTACATCTTTGCCGGGGCAATAATGGTAGGTGTTACCTTTATGGCTATGTGGCAGATATCACCTGAAAACGGAGAAACCTATAATTTCATTTACTTTTTATTTATGTCGCTCCTTTTTTATGTGGGTTATACCATTTTTGCCGCACCGCTAATAGGATTAGGTTATGAAATGACACCCGATTATAATGAAAGGACACGATTGATGGCTATTTCCCAGGTGATGGGTCAGGTAGCATGGATGATTGCTCCATGGTTCTGGTTTATTATTTCCCGCCCCGAAATTTATTCATCCCCTGATGTTGGGGTCCGGAATCTGGCTATATGGGTAGGAGCCCTTTGTCTGGTTTTAGGAATAATGCCAGCATTGTTCTGTAAAGAAATAGATCAGGCTCATTTAACAGGACAGTCTACACTATCCTTTAAAGAACTTTCATCCAATATGAAACATTTCTTTCTTGGAATCAAACAAACCATTTACAATAAGCCATTTTTACGTCTTTGCGGAGCCACTTTTTTAGTATTTAACGGATTTCAGACTGTGGCTCAGTTTTCTTTCTTTATCATTATATATTACTTATTCAAAGGTGATAATGCGGCTTCCGGTCAGTTCCCTGCCTGGTTTGGTACCGTAAGTGCACTCGCAACTGCATTTTTGGTGATTCCGGTTATTACCTGGATGTCTACTCATATCGGGAAGAAAAATGCTTTTATAGTCTCCTCTTTTATCTCCATTGTTGGTTATGCTTTGAAGTGGTATGGATTTCACCCCGGAATGCCCTGGTTAATATTTATGCCAATACCACTTATGTCATTTGGAATCGGAGGACTGTTTACCTTAATGATGTCGATGACAGCCGATGTGTGCGACTATGATGAGCTTAAAAACGGAATGCCCCGCAAAGAGGGATTGTTTGGAGCTGTTTACTGGTGGATGGTAAAACTGGGAACATCCCTTGCTTTGCTCACAAGTGGTATTGTTTTAAGCGCCGTCGGATTTGATCAGAATGTTCAGGTTCAGGCTGCTGAAACTATCACCAAGCTACGTATAGCCGATATAACTATACCTTCGGTTACAGCGCTGTTAGCAATAGCGGTAATGTGGAAATATAACATCACTGAAAAAAGAGCTCGCGAAATCAGGGATGAATTAGTTACACGCAGAGGCGAACTATAAATTATAACCCGAAATTTAAAAACAAAAAGATATGTCTTACAGATCAGGAAAAACAATGTCGTTGGCAGGAATCGCTGGCGCAGATTTCGCCAATAAAACCGACGAAGAATTAAATGATTTATTCAACTCAGTTTTAACTGCTGGTATACACGGACTTTGTTTTAGCTTATATGGTGAAGGGCAGAAACCGGGCGATATCATAACGGAAGAACAGGTGAGACGAAGAATGGAAATCATTAAACCCTATGCAAAATGGGTCCGTTCATTCTCCTGTACCGACGGTAATGAGCTTATCCCTATGATTGCCAAAGAATATGGTTTAAAAACATTGGTTGGGGCATGGTTAGGAGATGATCCGGAAATTAATGAGCGTGAAATAACCGGTCTGATACAATTGGCCGAAGAGGGTTATGTTGATATTGCCGCAGTGGGTAACGAAGTTATGTACCGCAAAGACCTCACTGAGGATGAGCTTATTGATTTTATGACCAGGGTTAAAAAAGCGCTTCCTGGTATTCCTGTTGGTTATGTAGATGCATATTACGAATTTTCTGCACGTCCCCGAATCACTGACCTATGTGATGTCATTTTAGCTAATTGCTACCCGTTCTGGGAAGGATGCAGTTTCGAATATTCATTGGTATATATGAAAAATATGTACTACCAGGCAATGAATGCAGCGAAAGGGAAAAAAGTGATTATAACCGAAACAGGATGGCCAAGCCAGGGCGAAAGTTTCCAGGGTGCGCATCCGTCGATGGAAAATGCCAGGAATTATTTTATCAATACCCAACTCTGGTCGAAAACCGATGACATTGAGATTTTTTACTTTTCATCATTTGATGAATCGTGGAAAGTGGGAGCCGAAGGAGATGTAGGCGCGTACTGGGGAATATGGGATAAAAATGAGAAACTTAAATTTGAACCAAATCCTTTTACATTCAAAATCGGAAATATTACCATTGAAAAGGTCTGATATTTATTATTCCCAAAAAGGGTGAAGAAGAGATTAAAAGAGTTTGATATCTGCATTTTTTCTGACTCTTCGGAACCGAATCATTTTTATACGTAATGTGCATCAAATAATGTCGCATCAAATACATGGATTCTACACTGGATTGACCCCCTAAATCTCCCCGGAGGGGAGACTTAAGATCCTAGCACTGATAAACAATCAGTGCATAGCTCCCTCTCCTTGGAGAGGGCGGGGGAGAGGTCAAATACGACAAGTAATTGTTCTTGTTACTTAATTAGCTTGATGAATGAAAAATAAAGACAAAATAAATTTTCAATACGCGCAAGCCATTTGCTATTCCGGTTTTAGAGAAGGACAGCAGCCTGGCGGTATAACTCCGGGCTATGAAGAGATTAAAGAAGATATGCTGATACTGCAGAAACAATGGAAGTATCTGCGTTTATTCGATTGCGATAAACATGCCGAAACCGTTTTAGAAGTTATACAAAAAGAAAATCTTGATTTCAAGGTAATGCTTGGTGCCTACATAGTTGGCGAAATGAATAATTTCGGTTGTCCCTGGGGTGGTTGTTACACAGAAGAAGAGTTAGCAGCCAATAAAGAGTATAACATCAATCGTATAAAAACATTGATTGAATTTGCCAATAAATATCCGGATGTGATTTTTGCACTCTCGGCAGGTAATGAAGCCTGTGTGGACTGGACTGATCATTTTGTGCCCGTTGCACGAGTCATCAAGTATGTTAAAATGATAAAAGAAGGAGCCAGACAACCTGTAACATTCTGCGAAAACTATGCGCCCTGGATCACTAAACTGAAGGATTTGGCTGCCGAGGTAGATTTTATTTCCATCCATACATACCCTGTTTGGGAATATAAAAACATTCATGAATCTATCGAATACACAAGGCAAAACTATTCTGCAGTTGCGGATACATACCCCGGAAAACTGGTAATTATTACTGAAGCAGGATGGGCAACCAGTTCGAATGGAAGAGGCATTTCCCCGGATAATGTAAGTGAAGAAAACCAGGAAATCTATTACAACGATCTGATGAACTGGAGTGAAAATGAAGGCATTTTAACCTTTGTATTTGAGGCTTTTGATGAACCCTGGAAAGGATCAACTGAACCTTTGGAACCAGAAAAACATTGGGGGTTATTCAAAGTTAACAGGACCCCCAAACTGGTAATGAAAAATTTATAGCTTGAGAACCAATGTTTTAAATAATTTATAATTTCTGCTTTTAAAGATCAAACAAAATCAAACCATAAAAAAATAGTACTATGAAAAAAAATCTAGTAGCATTATTTCTTTTTTTATTTGCAACAACGGTATTTGCCCAGACCGGGAAAATATCAGTTGTAAAAAATGATAAAGGAATGAAATTGGTAGTCAACGGATCTGACTTTATGATTAATGGTATGAATTGGGATTATTCCCCGATAGGTACCAATTTTAATTACAGCTTATGGAAACAACCTGACGATGTGATTAAAGCAGCGCTGGATGCCGAAATGTCGCTATTGAAAAATATGGGAGTAAATACCTTAAGGCAGTATGCGGGTGTTAATCCCAAATGGATTCAATATATTTATGAAAAATACGGTATCTACACTATTATCAACCACACATTCGGTCGATATGGACTTACGCTTAACGGAGTATGGGTGCCAAACACCGAATATTCCGATCCCGGCACACGGAAATTACTTTTAAAGGAAGTAAATGACATGGTAGCTGAATATAAAAATACTCCAGGTGTGTTAATGTATCTGCTGGGGAACGAAAACAACTATGGTCTTTTCTGGGATGGGGCCGAAACAGAAGATATTCCCATGGAAGACAGGAAATCAACTCTACGTGCCGAACATATGTATAAGCTTTTTAATGAGGCATTTGTTGAAATGAAAAAGATTGACTCTTCAATTCCGGTGGCTATGTGCAACGGCGATGCACTTTTCCTTGATATCATTGCAAAAGAATGTAAAGATGTGGATGTGTTTGGTATTAATTGTTACCGTGGTAAATCTTTTACTGATATTTTCGAGAAAGTTAAAGCAGCATTTGATAAACCTATTATGTTTACAGAGTTTGGTGCCGATGCATACAATGAAATTAATATGGCCGAAGACCAGAAATCGCAAGCCGAATATGATGTTTTGAATTGGAAAGAAATTTACGAAAATGCAGCAGGATTGGGTAAAGCCGGCAATTCCATTGGTGGGTTTACTTTCCAGTTCAGCGACGGATGGTGGAAATACAAACAAACCAGCAATCTGGATGTACACGATAACAATGCCTCATGGAGCAACGGTGGGTATCTTTACGACTATGTGCCTGGCCAAAACAACATGAACGAGGAATGGTTTGGCATTTGTGCCAAAGGTGAAACCAATGTTCGGGGGCTGTACGATCTATATCCCAGGGCAGCTTATTATGCTTTGAAAGAAGTTCACCAGCTTAATCCATACGCAAATGGAGCAACCCTTGCATCGGTCGATACTTATTTTTCGAATATACAGATTGAAGATGCGGTTCTGAAGGCAAGGGGCGACAAAGCCGACTTAGTTAGCGAGCAGACAAAAAAAGTGCAGGTAGGTATTAGGGGTGAATTAAATTCATACTATACTGGTGGTTATTTGACTAAAACACCTAAAGTAAAGACTCCTGATTATACCGGTTATCCGAATAGTCAGGGTTTCGATCAGATGCAATCATTCTATTTAAATGTGGATGCCAATCCTACTGATAATGTTCACGCGTATGTTTCGTTTAACGTACTTGGCAATGTAGCCGAAAAACCAATTGACGAAATATTTTACGAAAACAGGGGACGCTCAAATACCATTACAACCAGCCAGGGCACTACGATTGATTTAGGCGCTGCTGAACGTGTGAAGTTATACCGGGCTCAATTCGATTGGGATGGTAAATGGTTTAAGCTTACAGGGTTTTATCGTACAGGCCATTACCATTGGGGCTACGAAGGCGACTTCTTCGGTTTGTACCCGGAAACAAATTATGGGCCGAACCTGGATATATACAATGGCAATGCTCCCAATGGTTTTGAAGTAGAAGCCAAACAAGCGCTGAAAGGTTTAAAAATTGCTTTTGGGCCTGAATTATGGTGGGGGGCTAACCCGGCAATATTGCTTAAATATTCACGAAGTGTAGCTAATTTCGACATCACAGGAATTTATCACGAAGACTTTGAAAAACGAACATCAGCCGAAAGTTCTTTTGCTATCCCTGTTCCTAAAAACCGAAGAGCAACCCTTGATGTAAAAAGAAAAATTAACTCCATTGGAATCGAAATTGGTGGTATCTGGTCGGGTCAGCCAAAAAATGGTCAGATTTATCAGATTGCTGAAGGTGAATCGGGAAATTATACAGTTTACCAGGATAAAATTTCATCCAAGGATAATTGGGGAGGAAAAGCAAAAGTAACTCTTATAAAAGGTGCAATCAGTTGGTATGCCCAGGGTGCAGTTATGGGGTTAGTTGCCGATGGTGGCGCAGATTATACAAAAACGTATACCGGCTGGACACTAAAAGATTGTGGCAGTGGAAATCAATATAACATCCTTTCAGGTTTCACCTATGCAACAGGCAATTTCCAGATTGCTCCCAACTTTTTGTGGCAAAAGCCAATTGTAGGGCCTATTGCATTTGATGTTCCAGCCCCTGGCCGGCCACGAAATATTCTCGTTGATCCTTTTGCGGTAAGAGCTAACAGGCAAACTACAGCAGGTGAACTTTTAATCACATACGACCCGACTCCGGCTACCTGGATGTATGATTGGGATAACGATATGACGGAAGATGCACAGTTGGCCGTGAGCCTCGATTTTGTTTACCGGCATCTACCTACAACACAGGATGCGGCTATCGGTGTAATGGCTAACCGTTCATTATTTGCATTCCCGGGTGCACCTAAAGCCCATGACTTGTGGGAAGTGAATACGCGTATAGTCTCAAAACTAACTCATGATTTTGGATTTATCGCCAAAATTTTAGTCGGTACGGCACAATCAAATGGCAGCGACGAAAGGTTACTTAAGCGGTATAACGGCGATCTGACCATGTTTTACAAAAAGGTCAGGTTAATGTCGGCAGTTAAAGTAAATGATTGGGGACCTTACGATTATTACCACGATTTTAACTTAACGTTCCCGATGCAGGTTATGGCCGATTTATCTTCTTCTATCGGAAAACTAAATTGGCTTAATTTACCTGATACACGTTTGGGAATTCGCGGTACCTGGCGTTCAATGGACCAATATTCTCCGCGATACGCTCCGACCTATATTCTGGGGCCTACAGGCGAAATGGTAGCTGATCCCACTGCATTAGGATATGCAAATGGTAATGAATGGGAAATCAGAGTCTATCTGAATTTTAGTATAGGCAAGTAAACAAACAAAAAAAATATGATACCTATGAAAAAGATTAAATCTAATTTTATAGCAAACGCTGCACTGACGGTATTCATTCTTTTGGTTGCTGTCAGTTGTAAGAAAGATACAGCCAATTTAGAGTTAGCCACAAACTATCCGACAACTCCGGAGGTTTTTATCGATGGATTCAGCTCAGGCCTGAATTATGACGCCTGGGGTAAAGTAACTGCATTCGATGTGGATTTTGCTGTGAAGTATAAAGGAACTGCATCTATGAAAATTGAAGTTCCCAATGCTTCGGATCCTGCAGGGAATTTTGCCGGGGGTGTTTTTTATACTTCGATGGCACGCAACCTGTCAGGATACGACGCACTTACATTTTGGGCCAAAGCGTCACAACCTGTACCTATGAATGCCAGTTTTGGCAGCTATCCCGAAAGTCAGGCAAATTTTGTAACAAAATATAAGGTGGGTTTAGATGTAAATCTGAACTCGAACTGGCAAAAATTTATTATCCCAATTCCTGATCCATCAAAACTTACCAAGGAAAAAGGAATGTTTTCCTATTCGGCAGGGGCGTTGACTGACGGTTCGGGATATACAATCTGGATTGATGAAGTAAAATTTGAGAAATTAGGAACCTTGGCACATCCAAAGCTTTCTATTTCAAATGTTTCCAGCTGGCCTACTGCTGCAGGTTTCGTTGGTCAGACTTATGCGAGCAATATTGTTGAAACCGTGAGCTTGCCCAATGGGGTCAATGTTCAGGTAGGTGTGTCTCCTGCATATTTAACATTTACATCTTCGGATAACAATGTGGCAACAGTAAATGAAACGGGTGTTATAACACTACAGGGTACCGGCTCTGCTACAATTGGCGTAGCATTAGGCGATCTGACTGCTTCCGGAAAACTAACATTGACAAATGTTGTACCAATGGCCCCAACTCCTACAGTTCCTTCAGAAAATGTTATTTCGCTGTTTAGCGACGCTTATCCTAATATTGGCATTGATACTCCCAAATGGGACTACGTGACTAATATTTTAAATATACTTTCCATCAATGGAAATCATATCATGAGCTTTAACACTTTCAGTTATTTGCCAATAACATTCAGTAATGTTGATGCATCCTCAATGACTTATTTGCACATGGACGTTTATGTGGTAGCTCCAACTTTAATAAATCAACCAGTAAAACTTTCATTAATGGATAACGTAGCAGGCGAAAAACCTATAACTTACAGTGCAGGCTTATCAACAGGTAGCTGGAAGAGTTTAGATATTCCATTGGCAAACTTTGGATTAGCATCAAAATCATCTTTAGGATTTCTGATCATTGCCGCTGATCCTCAAAACCCAAAAATGACTGACTTATATCTGGATAATGTGTATTTCTATCATAATTAATCGTGCAATAATACATTTTGTGCAAAATAATATGAAACTAACAAAAAAAAAATACCATGAGAAACGATAAATTAGTATTGACAAAATATGCTCTCTTCCTGGTTTTAATGTTTACATTCTGGGGTTGTGAAGATTCTTCAGAAATCAAAGAGCACAACTGGCAACTCGTTTGGCAGGATGAATTTAATACTATCTCCGCCGATAGTACACTCGATGCTACAAAATGGACGTATGATATCGGGAAAGGACCAAACAATGATGGCTGGGGAAATGCTGAATGGCAGACATACACGAACAGTGCTAAAAATGTAAAAACAGGTTTAGATGATGGCACGGGATGCCTTAAAATTACAGCGAGACAGGAAGGTACAACATACACCTCCGGCCGGATCAAAACAAAAGGGCTTTTTGAACAGGGATATGGCCGTTTTGAAGCCCGCATCAAAATGCCATGGGGACCCGGTATCTGGCCCGCATTCTGGCTATTAGGTTCTAATATCGATGCAGCTCCATGGCCTCAGTGTGGCGAAATCGACATTATGGAATACAAAGGACAGGAACCCAATATAGTTCATGGAACCATACACGGCCCGGTATTATACGGTGGTAAAGCTATTACCCAGACTTTCGGTCTCGAAAATGCCCGGTTTGATACCGATTACCATCTGTATGCTGTTGAGTGGACCGAAGGATGTATCGACCTTTATGTGGACGAAACCCTGTACCAACGAATAACTAAAGCAGAAGTTGAAAGCAAAGGCGGAACATGGGTATATGATCATCCTTTTTATATCCTTCTAAACCTTGCTGTTTGTGGTAATTTCGTGGGTACTACTGTTGCCGGTACCGTTTTCCCTCAAACCATGTACGTGGATTACGTAAGAGTGTACAAAGAGTAAACGGATAAAAATAAAATAATGGCAAATCCGCTTAATCATACCTTTCAAAAATTTCTCTCGTCTTTATTTTGACGGGTAGAATTTTATGGGCCGCTAATCAATCACAAACAAGATATAAAAAATCTTAAAAAGCTACTTCTTTTTTTTAAACGATCAAAAAAAAGTTGTATATTGTCAAATCCAACAATTTTATTAACAATCAAAAACTCAAATCTTATGAAAAAATTTACACGCTTTGTATTATTGATAGTTTTATCGGCTATCAGTACCTGGGGCTTTGCCCAAACAACTGTTGACTTTGAAACCGTAGGCAACACCTGGTCTTGGTCAGCATTTGCCAATGGCGCCGGTGGTGCTGATAATGCTGCTGGAATAACATATCCGGTTGCAAATCCTGCCACAACCGGAATAAACACTTCCGCAAACTGTTTAAAATTTGTTGAAGCGCCTACTGCTTCCGCCTGGGGAGGTTTCTTCACTTTAGATGTAGGTACTGTAACCATCACTGCAGAAACCAAAATCGTTAAGGTAATGGTGTATAAAAGCAGACTCAGTCCTTTTACATTAAAGCTCGAAGGTCTTGATTTCGGTGGAGGAACAGAAATTCCAGGCGCAAACACTGTTATTAATCAATGGGAAGAAGTATCTTTTGACTTAACGGCTCATATCGGAAAAAAATTCAACAAGTTAACTTTTCTCCCTGATTATACCGCAAGAACAGCTGAAGTTACCATTTATATTGATAACATAATAATGCCTACTGTTGCTCCACCTGTTGTTGCTACAGCACCAACCACTGTTGCTACGGCACCTACACATCCTGCTGCCAATGTTATTTCTATCTATGGAACTGACACCTATACTCCAATAACAGGAGTTAAGTATTTTGAAGACTGGGGTCAAACTGCGAAAGGATCAACTATAGGGGATTATACTATACCCACAACTACGCATAAGGTTTTAAAATACGGCAAATTATCGTTTCAGGGGATTGATTTTACAGATAATGTGCAAAATGTATCCACAATGAAGTATTTACACATGGATATCTGGACAGGAGATGCAGCTGCAACTCCGTTGTGGGTAGCTCTGATTAATGGAAATCAGAATATCGCGGTATCAAAGACAATTACAACGGCTGGTAGCTGGTATGGTCTCGATATTCCAATTACTGATTTTGTAGGTTCAACACTCTCCGGAATTAATCAGTTAATGTTCACATCTGCCGAATGGCGTGAATTTGCAACAAATCTTTTGGCAAAAGATATTTATCTTGACAATATCTATTTCTGGACTGATGTAGATGTGACTGTTGTTGTTTCACCCAAAACACTCAATATTGGATATCAAGCCAGTAATACAAGCACCCTGGATATCACTACAGCAATCGGCTGGACAGTTGCCAGCGATCAGACCTGGCTGACAGCAAGCTCTGCCAGCGGTACAGGAAACGGAACCGTAACCTTAACTGCAACGGCTAACACTGCATTAGCAAGCAGAATCGCAAATGTAACTGTTACGGGAAGTGATGCTACAACCAATACTGTTGTTGTAACCCAAAACGGCGCACCTGTGTCGGATTCACCAACTCCAACTGCACCCGCTGCAAATGTTAAAGCAGTTTTTAGTGATCCTTACACTCCTGTAGCAGCAGAATTTCAAAATTGGTCCGGAACAACTATGACAGAAGAATCCAGTGCTACTCCAGCTAATAAAGTAAAGAAAGTAACTTCTAATTGTTGTTTTGGATATGGTTTAACAGTTAACGATATAAGTTCGATGACCAGAATACACGTTGACATTTATCCAACAACTCTGGAATCAATGACTATTGGTATTGTTTCAAATGGAGACAAAAAGATGGCAAAAACTTTAACGCCAAACACATGGAACCAGATAGATATAGCGTTGGCTGATTTCACAGGAGCTAATTTAGCCAATGTTACACAAATTGGTTTTTGGGATCTAAATGGTACATTTTATATGGACAACCTGTATTTCTATAATGAAAATGCGCCAGCAATTGTAGCGCTAACCTTAAATGTTAATATGACTGGAGCAGCATTAGTTGCAGGTGACAAGGTTTATGTTGCCGGTACTTTCCCTGATTGGGCAGAACCAGGAACCAACGCAGCCTTTGAAATGTTAGATGCTAATGCTGATGGCATTTATTCTATTACATTGCAGGTTCCTACAGGTACAAAAGCATTCAAATTCTTTAAAAATGCAGGCTGGAATGGCGGCGAATGGAACGGTGGCGAAAACAGATCTTTAGTGGTAACCGAAGAAATGACTGCAAACTATGTATGGGGGTTCCTCGGAATGGTAAGTGTTCGTGATAATAAAACGGCCGGCAAAATCCTGTTGTATCCAAACCCGGTAAAGTCTGATTTATTTGTTAATGGATTGCCACAAAATGCAACTGTTAAAATATTCGACATGAGAGGGAAATTGTTGATTAACAGGCAGAATGTGAACGAGGAAATTGATGTAAACAACCTTGCAAAGGGAGTTTATACCATCCAGATTTCAGGCAAAAATGGAATTATAACGAAAAAATTTGTTAAAGAATAATTTGTCTTTAAGCCCGCAGTGGATTATTTCACTGCGGGCTTATTTTTTTTACACAAGCCTTAGTATTTGCTCTTATCAGCTTGCCTGATTATTTAAAAACCTCCGGTTTCAATTGTCTTATTAATTACAAATAAGTTAATTTTCCAATTACTTTCATAATTACTAACTGAGTGGAAATTTGTTTTCTTTAAGAAGTTCTGCCCCTGGTAATCCATCAATAAAATGTGTAACAAAACTTTATTCACTTTGCCCTATAGAGGAATTCTCCGGATTCGTTTCCAAATGGTTTCTCTTTTTGTTTTTGTACTGTTGTTTTCGCAAGTCTCAATAGCTCAGAATTGGGTGTTGAGGTGGCAGGACAATTTTGAAAGCGGTACGCTCGACGAAGACAATACCTGGAATGTTGAAGTAAACGGCGATGGCGGAGGTAACGGGGAATTACAGTATTACCGGCGCGAAAATATCACGATTGAAAAATACCAGGATCTGAATTGCCTGGTGTTGAATGCTAAAAAGGAAGCATTCTCGGGTAAAAGTGCAACTTCCGGGAGGCTAAACACACTTGGCAAAGTATATGTGCAATATGGCAAAATCGAAGCACGTATAAAGATACCTTCTACCGCAAATGGCTTATGGCCTGCATTTTGGTTCCTTGGCAACGATTATAATGGCTCCAACTGGCCTTACTGCAGTGAAATTGATGTTATGGAATCTGGGCATAGTGCAGGTATTGCATCAGGTCACCAATCAACTTATATGGGTGGAGCTTTGCATTGGGGACCTTTAAGTCCGGTATTTATTCACTACCAGGATTATACAGCTGCCGATGCACCTTATTCAATTCAGGATGATTTTCATCTGTATACACTCATTTGGGATGCCGATAGTATTAAAATGTATCTCGACCGGGATAAATTTCCAAAAGCATCACCGTATTATTCGAAAAGAATCAACGCCGATCAACCTAATGATATTTATGCTTATTTCCACAAACCTGTTGAAATACTGTTTAACCTGGCAGTAGGCGGGGCGGCATTTACCGGAATTGGTAATATTAATAATGTTACCGCCCTTGCTGACGATGGCACACCTGCTAAAATGTATATAGATTATATCCGCGTTTATCAGAAAGGTGATGCAGGGGAACAATTCCATAGCAATACTACTTACACCGATACTGAGACGCCAGCTGAAATTACTGCAAGTATTGGAACTGTAACCCAAACCAGTGCTGCATTTTTGCTGAACGGGACTGACAACAGCGGAAGTGTGATTTATACTGTTTCGTACAACGGAACCACATCGTCGACAGAAGCTGCTTCCGGAACTCAGAATACGTTTGTCGTTACCGGACTAATACCCGGTACCACTTATAATTTCAATGTAACGGCCAAAGACGCATCGGGAAATGCAGCAACCACTGCTTCAATTCCGTTAACTGCTACTACATCCCCAAACAGCGATTGTGCCGGGATCTCCAATGTTGCTTCAGAAAGTACATTTGATGCTGGTTACAGCTATAGTTTTACAACTTCAGGAACCGATGTAACCATTATCTTTGAACTGCTCGACAACAAAGCAGGAGTGGTGGCTTACATTAGGAATTACACATCAGGTTCAATGATCGAAACAGGAATGACGAATGTGAGCG
The DNA here is from genome assembly GCA_038251675.1 of Chitinophagales bacterium. Taxonomy (GTDB): domain Bacteria; phylum Bacteroidota; class Bacteroidia; order Chitinophagales; family Chitinophagaceae; genus Ginsengibacter. The sequence continues at coordinate 14,293 of JBBSBD010000153.1, forward strand.
GTAAAAAATTCACAAAAACCCTTACCGGACTAACAATAGGATCGGTGATAAAAGTTGCCTGTAAATTTGCTTTTGCCGGGGGGCTGAGTGTTACCCGACAACTGTCCTACACCGTAGGAAATAACTGCAGTGTGACAACGGCTATTGAAACTTCAAAATCTTCAGTACCTCGCTTCTATCCCAACCCAGTGAAGAATGTCCTGTATATCGAACTTCCGGAGGAAACCAACCGGCTTTCGGTGTACGATATGGTTGGGAATAAAGTATTTGAGGCAACAATTCCGAATTTATACAATTTCGATATGAATTCGTTGAAGGCAGGGATTTATTTCATCAAAACTGAAAGTTCACAAGGAACTCATTACAGTAAAGTGATAAAAAAATAAAAAAGCATTCTGAATCCTGCGCTGGAGAATCCGGAAATTGGAGAGTAAAAAAAATGTTTAAATTTGAGCATGAAAATTAAAAACTTAAAATTCATTATGGTACACATTCAAAATCAGTTTTATTCAAAAACATTAACTCCTCATCCGGGGAGTGCAAGACTTCTTAAAGTATTATTTTTAACTTTAATTGGCTTGTTCACAGTCACTTCATCATTTGCACAGGCAAAAGCAAAACTCGAAATTAAGGATAACTGGTATTACATAAACGGTGAAAAGTTTTTTATCAAAGCCTTAGGCTATGAGATTGGGGCACGTCCGGGTCAGCATCCTTATGATGGGAAAAGAGCTGACGACCTCGACCTGA
>JBBSBD010000154.1:0-14806 GCA_038251675.1 Chitinophagales bacterium
ACTGCCGTAGGATGTATAGATATATTTTTTTCCATAGTCAAAAATAGCTTTTCAATTTTATTTACATAAATCGCAACAAAATTAGTCCTTTAATAGCGATACATCATTTGATATAACTTCGCATATATGCATTACGCCTCAGTAGAAAATTTAAGTAAATCTTTTGGGATAAGAAAACTTTTTGCAGACATAAGCTTTCACGTGGAAGAAGGCGATAAAATTGCTTTCGTGGCTCGCAATGGCAGCGGAAAATCCACTTTATTAAAAATTATAGCAGGACTTGACACAGCAGATAGCGGCACCGTGTGGGTTCATAAGGATGTGAAGGTGATCATGCTTCAGCAGGATACTGCTTTTCAAAATGATAAATCCATCTGGGATAATATTTTGAATATAGACAATCCTATTGTGCGCATTGTAAAGGAATATGAAATGTTACTCGAAGAGGAAGTTCATGATGAAGACCGCATAAGCCATCTTGTTACTGAACTTACCGAAGCAAATGCGTGGAGCTTTGAAAGTGACCTCAAACAAATTCTCGGGAAATTAAATCTTCATCATTTAAACGAACCGGTAAAAAATCTTAGCGGCGGACAGCGCAAAAGAGTGGCGCTGGCCCAGGCTTTAATAGAGTCTCAATTACATGAAGGCAAATGCCTTCTTATACTTGATGAGCCCACCAACCATCTCGATGTTGAAATGATAGAATGGCTTGAAAACTTTTTGGCAACTAATAAAAGCACACTCCTTTTAGTAACGCATGATCGATATTTCTTAGATACCGTGTGTAATGAAATTATTGAACTCGATGACGAAAAACTGTATGTGTACCAAGGAGATTATGATTATTTCCTGGAACAAAAATCCTTGAGGCTGGAAGTTCAGCAAAGTGAGCTGCAAAAGGATAAAAACATTTTCAGGAAGGAGCTTGAGTGGATGCGCAAGCAGCCAAAAGCCCGTACTACAAAATCTAAAAGCAGGCAGGATGCATTTGTGGAAGTTGAGGAAAGGGTAAATCAAAAAAAAGAAGTAGCCGAAGTTTCATTGCAGGTAAAAATGACAAGACTTGGGGGTAAAGTGCTTGAGATGAAAAAGATTTATAAATCTTACGGCGACAAAGTGATCATGAAAGGATTTGATTACACCTTTAAAAGGGGCGAACGAATAGGAATCGTAGGAAAGAACGGGACAGGTAAATCAACTTTTTTAAAAATCGCTTTAGATCTTGTTCCACCAGATAGCGGGAAAATAAATCACGGCGATACAGTCGTCTTTGGGAATTTTGCGCAGGAAGGTTTGCAATACAAAGAAGATAAAAGAGCGATTGAATATGTGAAAGACTTTGCAGAATTTTTTCCTTTGGCAGATGGAAGTAAAATAAGTGCAACACAATTTATGGAGAAGTTTGGCTTTACCGCACAGCAACAATTTACTCCTTTAAGTAAGTTAAGTGGCGGAGAAAAAAGAAGGCTTCACCTGTTAAGCATCTTATTTAAAAATCCAAATTTCCTGGTGCTAGATGAACCTACGAATGATCTCGATCTGCAAACTTTAAGAACGCTTGAAGAATTTCTGCAGGATTTTCCTGGTTGTATTTTAATCGTAAGTCACGACCGCTATTTCATGGATCGGCTGGTCGATCATCTTTTTGCTTTTGAAGGTAATGGAGAAATAAAAGATTTCCCCGGAAACTATACTCAATACAGGCTTTGGAAGCAATTAGAAGAAAATAAAAGTCAAACCTCAAAAAGCAATGGACAACCAGTCGTTAGAGTCGAAAAACAAGAAATCAATTCTGGCAATACTGCGCAGGCGACAACGGCAAAAAAATTATCTTTTAAAGAAAAAAATGAATTTGAAAAGCTTGAAAAAGACATTCCTGCTTTAGAAAAAGAAAAAAAATTATTAGAAGTAAAAATGAATAACGGCAATTTGGATTATGAAAAACTACAGGAAGCTGCCGAAAGAGTTAATGAAATAATTGTACTGCTTGATCAAAAAGAAATGCGCTGGCTTGAGTTGAGTGAAAAGGAATAGGTTTTAGAAAAATATTGACTAATATTTCATATTTAAAATCAATTACAAAAATGAAAAGAATTTTTTTACCATTCGTTTTACCACTAACGCTTTTTACATTTTTAAATTTGCACGCAGAGGTTCGGTTACCATCTATTATCGGAAGCCACATGGTGTTGCAACAAAAGAGTGATGTAAAAATATGGGGATGGTGCGACCCCAGTGAGAAAATAAAAATTACTTCAGATTGGAACGCAATAATAGATAGTGCTGTTGGAAGTGCAGATGGCAAATGGATGATCACCATAAAAACACCAGGGGCAGGCGGGCCGCATACTATTACGATAAATGGAAGCAACAAAATAGTTTTAGAAGATGTTCTGGTGGGCGAAGTATGGGCTTGCAGTGGGCAAAGCAATATGGAAATGAGTTATAGCTGGGGCGTAAAGCAGTACTCGGGAGATATTGAAAATGCTACCAACAAAAGTATTCGTTTGTTTCACATACCCAGGTTAACTTCTGAATATCCACAGGATGATACCAAAGGCAAATGGGTCGTTTGCAATCCGGAAGACCTTAAAACATTTAGTTTGGCAGGATATTTTTTTGGACAAAAATTACAAGAAACTTTATCTTCTCCTATAGGCCTTATCGAGGCGGCATGGGGTGGCACACCCGCCGAGGTTTGGACACCATACGAGACAATAGCCAATAATGCAGTTTTAAAAAAAACCGCAGATAATCTCAAAAAAATTCCCTGGGGGCCAATACGGCCTGCCGCAATTTACAATGCGATGGTTTATCCCATTACCAACTTTGCAATCGCAGGTGTCATCTGGTACCAGGGTGAGGCGAATGTTGGCGCCGCTGTTACCTACAAAGAATTATTTTCATCCATGATCACTTCATGGAGATCAGCATGGAAAGAAGATTTTCCTTTTTATTTTGTACAGATAGCACCTTTTGCTGGCTATGGAAAAAATATTTCCGCAGCATTGTTGCAGGAAGCGCAGACTAAAACTGCCGCTCTGCCTAAAACAGGTATTATCGTGACAAACGATCTTGTAAATGATATAAATAACATTCATCCCACAGATAAAAAAGATGTTGGCCTGCGGCTGGCAAATTATGCACTTGCCGATACCTATGGGGAAACGGGTATCATATATAAAAGCCCCTCCTACAAAGACATGAAAATTGAAAAGGGCAGGGCCATAATTTATTTTGATAATGCCGACAAAGGACTTATAACTAAAAATGGCGTTCCCAGGGATTTTTACATTGCGGGCGATGATAAAATTTTTAAGCCTGCTACTGCAAAGGTCAATGGCAACACAGTGATCGTTTGGAATAAAGACATTAAAAACCCTGTTGCAGTCCGCTTTGGATTTACCAATGCCGCAATGCCAAATCTGTTCAGTAAAGAAGGATTGCCCGTGAATACTTTTCGCACAGATGATTGGGATGATGTAAATACTGTGACTGAATAAAAAAAAGAGAATGATTCGATCAAAAATTCATCGCCTTTAAATATAAAAATCTTACATAAACGGTAATACATTTTATGATACGGATATTAGTTTAGCAGTGATTGCTTTATCACCAAAATCAATATCATGTCCAGGTCGCGCATCATTTGTGGAAACATTTAAATTCCTGGACAACCTTGTAAAGTAAGTTTATGAATTTACGCTACATCATACATGAACTCGATCGCAATAAAATGGTATTCAATTCTATTTTTGAAAACCTGGAAAAGCAATTGTATTTATGGAAACCAGCTCCGGATAAATGGTGCCTCCTGGAAATCATTTGTCATTTATATGATGAAGAAAGAGAGGATTTCAGGGCGAGGGTTAAGCACACATTAGAAAACCCCGAAAAGCCTATGCCGTCTATCGATCCGGCCGGTTGGGTTACCGAAAGAAAATATATTGAACAGGATTATTCATTGGTATTGCAAAATTTTTTGTTAGAGCGATTTTATTCTGTTGAGTGGCTTAATCAACTTAAAGATGCACAATGGAATAATTCTTATAACCATCCGCAATCAGGCATCGTCACTGCCGAAAAATTCTTATCAAACTGGCTGGCACACGACTACCTGCACATAAGGCAAATCTCAAGAACTAAATATTTGTACCTGGAAAACTTAACAAAGCAGGACTTGTCGTATGCAGGAAAGTGGTGATATTTTTTTGTACCTGCGCAAAATTTATAATTTCTTTATTTCTTATAAGGAGGATGGATAATTGAAATCTCCGCAAAAACATTTATAGACAATCAACTCTTCTCCGCCGGAATAAACTTCATTGAAATTGAATTAACACAATGCCTTGTATTTTTAGCTGTTAGCCTTTCTCCTGTAAATACATGGCCAAGATGTGCGCCGCAATTGTTACACACTATTTCTGTCCTTCTTCCATCAGCATCAGGAATGCTTTTTACGGCACCGGGTATTTCATCGTCAAAACTGGGCCATCCGCAGTGGGAATCAAATTTGTCTTTCGACTCATATAAAGGCATATTGCAACGGCGGCAGATGTAAGTACCTGCTGCTTTATTGTTATCATATTCACCTGTAAAGGGCCTTTCCGTTCCCTTATAAACGATCACTCTTTCTTCTTCGGGTGTAAGTTTATTATATTCCATAAACCTTGATATTAAATATTTATTTTCTGCAAATTTAGGCAAACGCTTTCATGCGAAAGTCAAGTGCTTTACAGAAAGCCTTGCCGCTTGTGTAAGAATCATTTTAATTCTTACAGTGAAGATTTAATTTTAGAATATACTTATACTAATTGCAGCACGTCGAGTTTTTTCATATTGATCATTTTGAAAATAATTATCACCGGGTAAAGCCAGTTGAAGAACTTTCAACTTTTATTGATTTTTTTTGGGAAACAAAATTTGATTCCCTGTTGCAACAAAACCCCGAAGGGTTTTCTGATGCATTGTTTCCAGCCCTTGGCTATACTTTCATTATTAACCTTGGTACCCCGTTTATCATGCAGGTTGATGAAGAGAAGTTTGAAATGAAAACAGATGGCTTTTTACCAAGACACAAAGCCATTGAATGTTATCACAGTATTGGCAACAGGTTATTCGGTATTAAGTTTAAAGCATCGCCGGTGATATTCGAAAAGAAAATCAATTTCGCAGAATATAAAAATTTCATTTTTCCGTTAGCGTATCTGCTGGATCAAAAGATTATAAATAAGGTAAAAGCAGCACCGCGATTTGATGCAAGAGTAGAAATTTTTACAAAATATTTTACGGATATCGTTCGCAAATATTCAGGATCACTGAGACCGATACAAATCGTTACCGAGATAATTGAACATTGTAATACAAGCGGAGATTTTACGACATCAATAAATGAATTTGCAAAAAAATATAAAATTTCCACTCGTACACTTCAACGGTATTTTGAGAGCAATACAAGCTTCGGCACTAAAAAAGCACTGCAGATATTAAGGATAAGAAAAGCAACCCATCACCTTGCGACATCCCCGGCAGATTTCCATTTTTCATTGTACGGATATTATGATCACAGCCATTTTTATAAACACCTTAAAAGTTTTTTGCAAAAGCAGACTTTACAAAGTTTGCAGCCACATTTAAAATTGCTGGGAAGTTTACGTCGTAATTAATATTACCCGGCTCTTTGTCTCTCTTCCTCTGAACCGGTTGATCTCCTTCGTGCACCTTGCACAGAAGTTTTCCCAAACCTGTATGTGAACGTGATTGTACCTACTCGGGTTTCACGGTATGCATGCCATTTTTCAATGTAGTTGTTATAGGTGATAACGGCCTTAGGCAAATTAGTCCAGAAAATATCAGTGATATTGAAGCGCAATGTTCCTTTCTTCTTTAAGATGATTTTTTGCAATCCTGCACCCACGCCCCATTGAGGATCCAGAACCATAAAACCATACTGCCCTCCTGTATTGAGAGCGGCATTTAATTCTCCGGTCCATCCTTTGCTAAAAGTAAATGTATTGTTGGTTTTTATATCTGCGGCGGGCTTCCCACTGTTAAGAGTGGTACCGCTAAAGTTTCCATGATATTTCTGATAATACAAGTTGCCATTGTTCACCATATTCCACCACTTATTTATGCTTACTGGTGCTGCAATTGAAACGCCAAAATAATCAGATGAAGAAAGATTAATTGGTATTTGAACAGTAACATTTTCAGGTGAAGGAATATTCGGGAATACTTCGCTAAACCTCGCCAGTGTGATATTCTGGTCATCCTTTGTATGACTGTAACTTACCGAAAAGTTCAAGCTTTTTACGGTATAACTTAACTCATAGGACCAGGTGAGTTGAGGCAATAAGCCGGTGTTACCAGTTGCATAAGTAGATACATCAATCAAAAATAAAAAAGGATTTAAATCCGAATAACCAGGCCTGTCTATCCGTCGGCTAACTGATATGCCTAATGTCTGTTCTTCTTTGATTTTATAATTAAAAAATGCGCTGGGAAATAATTGAAAATAAGATGAATCAAATTTTAAATTTCCTATTTTCTGCTCAGTGCGTATATCTGTGTGTTCACCTCTCAGCCCAAATTGAAAATTAATTTTCTTCAACTCCTTGCTGAAATTAACGTAACCGGCATTATTATTTTCGTGATAGAGAAAATGGTTTGTTTTGTTTACATCATTTTCAGAAGTTCCGGAACTTACGTCAAAAAATTTTGCATCATTATCAGAAGAAACAAAGCTGGTTTTAAATCCTGCTTCCCATTTGGCGCCATGTTTTAATGGGTTTACATAATCTACTTTAGCAGTTTTAAAATTGAGCTTTCCTTTTTGGTCACCATCTAAAATATAATCCGGCTGAAGTGCAGAGCCATCCAATTTATAATAGCTCGTGGCATTTACGGTTAGTGATTTGGAATCATAATAGCCATAATCAAAGTCCGCAGTAATTTCTATTCCTGTGCTGTCAAAAGTATGTTTGAAGTTGAGATTGGCAACCGCATTATTTGCATTGTCATTGTTGGTCGCGTTGGCTTTAAAAGTATTGGACTTAATTTTCTGCGGATCCAATACCACAGACTCATTATTGGCAAAGCGCTTATATTGATTGAAATTGGCATTGACAACAAAACCGATGATGGTTTTTTTGTCCAAAAAATAATCTGCGCCAAACCTGGTTGCATGGGAATTGAATGGCGAGCGGGCATAGTTATCTTTCAGATCTCCGCCATTGTAAGTGCCGTTTTCAAAAAAACTCCTGTCAAGCAAAAGATGATTTAATCCCACACGATACGCATAATTATAATTGCCAAAAAGATTTACTTTTTTATTCCGGTAATTCAAGGTCGCGCCGCCATTGGCCCTTGAATAAATGCCCTGTCCATATCCCGCGGTTACCGTTCCGTTTGCACCGAGCTTTTGATCTTTTTTCATACGAATATCGATGATTCCTGCACTGCCGGCAGCGTCATATTTAGCAGATGGATTTGATATTATATCCAGCCTGTCAATAGCTGAAGATGGGAGTCCTTTCAAATAATTCGCAAGGTCGCTGCCGGACATTGCAGTAGGTTTTCCATCAATCATTATTATTACACCTTGTTTTCCTCTAAGGCTTATCACATCATTTTGATCTATGTTCACGCCGGGAGAACGCTCCAAAACTTCCATAGCAGAAGTTCCTGCGTTAATGATGCTGTTGTCTACATTCACGACAATGCGGTCGGAAAGTTTTTGAATAAAAGGTTTTCTTCCTTCAACAACAACTTCTCTTAAATTGGAAGACTTAGCGCTTAGAATAGTGGAAACGATGGTGGTATTCACGCTAAAATTTGAAAGCTCAAAAGACGCTGAATATTTGGGTACATAATTTACCGATGTAGTCTTTATTAAATAATTTCCAAAAGCTATATTCTCAAAGTCGGCGATACCATTGTTATTGCTGATCGCAACTTTTACAAGGAATGAATCTTTACTTTCTAATAATTCAACCGTAGCATTTACAATCGGCGATTGAGATTCATTTTTTATCGCAATGGAAAAGTTTCCTTTATTTACTGATTGTGCAGTTGATTTAAATGCGACAAAAATAGATACTATAAATATCAATAGTTTCATATAGGTAAATGTTTACACAAAGAGAGCGGGAAACGAATGATTTCGTAAGCCTTATTTCTCAAACGGAAAACTAAAAACCACTAGCGGATCAATTAAAAAAAAGTTGTGTCACAATTTTACATGGAGTTGTAGCAACTTCATAGAATACCAGGTAACCATTTTTTTTCCAGATTTTATTTTTGAATCTTTTTCTTTGCAGTTCTTATCATTTTACAACCCGGTCTATGAAATCTAAAAAACTCTTCTTTTCCCTAATTTTTTTCGCCGCCTTTCATTACTGTTTTTCACAGCAGGCGACAAATGTTTCGTCCATATTTAATCCCCGTGAATTATTTGCGCAGGATTTCTTTACAAAAAATGGAAATGAATTCAGGTCGGCTAACGGAGCGCCAGGCCCAAAATATTGGCAAAATCGTGCAGACTATATTTTAAAAGTAAAAATAGATACTGTTTCAAATTTATTGACGGGAACAGAAACTATTCAGTACACTAATAACAGCCCTGATGCATTATCCTCGCTTTGGTTGCAACTTGACCAGGATATCTACCAGGAGGATGCACGATCAAATTTTTATACCTCAAATACCTACGGCCGGAAGTCGACAGGAGGAGGGCATACGGAGGGCTATCAATTCAAAGAAGTGACAATAGAATATAGAGGCAAAACAATAAAGGCTGATTATATAATTAATGATACGAGAATGCAGATTCGCCTAAATGAAGCTTTATTGACAAAAGAAAAGATAAATATTCATATACAATACCATTACACCATTCCCGGAATATTTGGTGGAAGGACAGATTATTTTGAAACTAAAAACGGAAAGATTTATGAAATAGCCCAATGGTACCCGCGCATGTGTGTGTATGATGATCTGCAGGGATGGAATACTTTGCCATACTTAGGCAGCGGTGAATTTTATTGTGAGTATGGCAACTTTGATTATTCAGTAACCGTTCCTGCGGGGATGATTGTGGCTGGCAGCGGTGAATTACAAAATGAAAGCGAAGTACTTTCTGTACAACAGTTACAAAGGCTTTCTTCTGCCAGAAAAAGCGATAAGACCGTTATGATTAAAATCGCGGATGAAGTAAATAATGGGACAAGCAGTAAATCAAGTTCCGGATTGAAAACCTGGCATTTTAAAATGTTCAATACCCGTGATGTTGCATTCGGCTTTTCCAGGGCATATTTGTGGGATGCGGCAAAAGTGAATATCCCGGGCGGTAAAAAATGCCTTGCCATGTCAGTGTATCCTGCGGAGGTAGCCGCTGACGACGCATGGGGCAGGGCTACTGAATATCTTAAGAAGTCCATAGAATATTTTTCTGAAAAATGGTTAGTGTATCCTTACCCGGTCGCCATTAATGAAGCCGGTCGTGCAGGCGGTATGGAGTATCCCGGGATTGTATTCGATCCCATAAATTCTAAAGGCGAAGATTTGTATTCGGTAACGGCACATGAGATAGGCCATAACTGGTTTCCTATGATTGTAGGAAGTGATGAAAGGCGATTCGCTTTTATGGATGAAGGCTTCAATACTTTCATTGATATATACGCGTCAGAGAATTTTAATAAAGGCGAATATGCGCCTAAGCGTGATGGTGAATATGCTCCCGGAAAAGGAAATCCGTCAGATGAAATTATTCCTTTATTAAAAGACGAAGATGCGCCGACAATGATGGCAAGAGCTGACATGCTTTCAGAAAAATACCGGCATCCGCTGGTATATTTTAAACCAGCGCTGGGATTGGTTTTACTAAGAGAAGTTGTATTAGGGCATGACAGGTTTGATTATGCATTTAAGAAATATATTGAGCGCTGGGCGTATAAGCATCCTGCGCCGGACGATTTTTTCAGAACAATTAATAGTGAATCGGGTGAAGACCTTTCCTGGTTCTGGAAAGAATGGTTTTATAGCAACTGGCAACTGGATGTGGCAGTACAATCAGTGTCTTATCGAGACAACGATTATAAAAACGGCGCAGAAATAACTATTGCCAATATGCAAAAGATGGCGATGCCGCTAACTATCGAAATCACTTTAAAAGATGGCACCAAACAGGAAATAAATTTGCCCGTGGAAACATGGATGCAACGGGTCGTGCACACAATTTATCTGCAAACTACACAGCCTCTGCAATCTGTAACGATTGATCCCAAGGAAATTCTTCCGGATAGTAACAGGGGAAATAATGTATGGAAGGCTGAATGAGATTTACAATTAGGCAATAAATACTTATAAGATTTTTATCTTAATATTTTTTTGAATCTAAGCTTAGAAGAAATTAATGCCATCAATACCATTTCTCTACCCACACCGACACGCTTCCAGCAACTGCGTAGAATTCCGCCCAGCCATTTTCATCGATAGCAACTTCGCCGGAATGATTCTCTAAAAGATCAATAAAAGTTTTTCCGGCGTACCATATTCCCATTTCCATTGTTTTATGGCCATCATCACCATTTGAAGTCACCACCGCGCAGCCGCTGTGATAACCGTCGCCTTCTCTCGTCCATCCTATACAATTTGCATGATCAAAATAATCTCTTTGAAAACCATATGCATGATCCTTGCGTGCCTGCAATAACTTTTCAATCTTTGGCACAGCGGGCATCCAAATATCATACTGGTTGCCATCTTTTCCATAATCTGTGTAGTTGGCTCCAAAAAGATCAGGATAAAAGACACAGGGGTATCCCTCGTCACGCAATAAAATCAATGCATAAGCTATCGGCTTAAACCATGGATCTACCGGCGCTTCCAGCGCTTGTAAAGGTTGCGTATCATGGTTACTTACTACAGTTACCGCTTTTTCAGGCATTACATTCACTAATGTGTCATTAAAAATTGTCGTAAGGTCATAATCATTCCCCGCCTTTGATGCATTATGAAGATTATGATGTAGTGAAGAGTCGAAAAGGCTCATGTTCCCGCCAGTAGCTTCAACATATCTTAGCAGGAGTTCTAAACGGCCGGGAGCCCAATATTCGCCGACAGCAAAAATTTCTTTGCTGGTATTAACCCTAAGTTCATGCAGCCACTCAACATAAAAGAATGGAGAAATGTGTTTTACTGCATCAAGACGTACACCATCAAAATTTGCCTGTTCCCAATACCATTTGCCCCAGCGGTTTAGTTCCGCTCTTACAAAGTCGTTTCTAAAATCAATATCGTTATACATCAGGTAATCGTAATTCCCTTTTTCATTATCAATCATTTCCTGCCAACTGCTGGTATGCTCTTTGACAATTCGGAAAATTCCGTCTTCATTAATATCATGGGCATAGTCAACACCGGTAAAGCACATGAAATCCCATTGGAATTCCGAGTATTTTTTTCCCCTTCCCGGAAAAGTAAACTTAGTATAGGCATCAATATCGAAGGCTTCTGAAATATCTTCAGTACGATTGTCGGGGTTTACTCTTACAACTTTTATTCTTTCTATTTCATCGCCCCCTGCTTTATGGTTGAGAACAATATCTACCATCACCTGCATTCCGGCCCCCCTTATTGCTTTTAATGCTTCAAGATATTCATCACGTGTACCGTATTTGGTTGGTACTGTTCCTTTTTGATCAAACTCCCCGAGATCGTATAAATCATACACATCATAGCCTGTGCTGTAACCACCGTTCGCAGCCTTAAAAGCAGGTGGTAACCAGATTGCCGTAAATCCAAGCGATGCGAGCCTTGGTGCATCTTCCTTAATCTGTCTCCATAAATTTCCATCTCCAGGTGTGTACCAGTGGAAATATTGTAACATGGTTCCTTTCAAAGTACAAAATGTTGAATTAAATAATTATGTAGGTCTCAGATAACCAGCGCGAAAAATCGAATACAAATTTTTATCCAATTTGCTTTTACGCGATTTTGCTTCTTGTTTTTATTTGGGTATTTATCTAATTTCAGATACAGGCAATGGAAGCAATGAAGGTATAAACAAGTAGAGAATCTTTTTAAGAAAAAGTTTTAAAGCACCTCAGATAGTTGATGCCAAAAAAAGTAGAATCATAAAGGAAACGCGATGAGAGAGCATGAAAAACAGTGAATTTTTTTTAGTTATGAATAGACAGTGATTACACTTCGCTTAAAAGTTTTCAATGGATATGTACACAGAGAGCCGGAACAGGATTGAATCAATCGACATTCTCCGTGGATTGGTGATGTTGATTATGGCGATTGATCACACCAGGGAATTTTTTCACCATGATGCTTTGATCGGAAATGATCCTACAAATTTGCAAACGACGTGGCCCATATTGTTTTTTACGAGATGGATCACTCACTTGTGTGCGCCGGTTTTTGTATTCCTTTCGGGAACTTCCATTTTTTTATATTCGCAAAAAGGAAGAACAAAAAGGCAGGTTGCCTTTTTCCTTTTTACCCGGGGTTTGTTTTTAATATTCGCTGAAATTTTTTTGGTAAATATTACCCTTCAATTTAATTATGGTTCTATTTTAATCCTCGAGGTAATATGGGTAATTGGCCTTTCTATGATGGTATTAGCCGGGTTACAATTTTTGCCATTTAACGTATTATTATTTACGGGGATCATCATTGCGTTGGGACATAATTTACTTGATGGTGTAAATGTGGAAAGTCCCATTGCTGCCGCTATTGGATGGTCAGTACTTCATAAAACTCAAATGTTCCCGGTGACGCAGCATTTTTCACTGCTCATTGCATACCCTTTGCTACCGTGGCTTTCGTTAATGATAGTTGGATATTGCACCGGTAAACTTTATTCTAAAGAAGTAAGTCCAAACTACAGGAAGAAATTTTTATTACTTAGCGGCATTACGGTAATTGCACTTTTCATAACCATTCGGTTTATCAATGTATATGGCGATGCTAATGTATGGTCTTCACAACGAACACCTTTGTTCACTTTTCTCGATTTTATAAGAACAACCAAATACCCGCCATCACTACTTTTTATGCTGATGACTATTGGGCCGGCATTAATTATTTTATCACTTGCAGAAAATGAACGATCCAGTGTCACAAAGTTTTTGACTGTGTACGGTAAAGTGCCGTTTTTTTATTTTGTATTGCATTTATTAATCATTCACTCGCTTGCGCTCGTTTTTAGTTTTGTTTCAGGTAACGGGACCGGCAGCTTGCAGGGGTCTTCAAATAAATTTGCTGAGGTCGGCTATCCCTTATGGGTAGTATACCTCGTATGGCTATTTGTAGTTTCTGCTTTATATTATCCATGTAAATGGTATGGCAAATACAAAGCAAGCCACCCTGAAAAAAAATGGCTCAGTTATTTATAAAAATTATTAAAGGCTGTCTGCTTGTAACTGGCTTATATTTTCCGGCTCGGTATTATTTGCAAAAGCATGATTCATTTTTTCCCTATCAAATTCCTTTTCATTATTTGCAAGAAAAATAGTCGCCACACCATTCCCAATAAAATTGGTAATAGCCCTGGCTTCGCTCATAAACCTATCAACCCCCAGCAGTAAAGCGAGTCCTTCGAGAGGTATCACTTTTATAGCCGTTAATGTAGATGCCAATACAACAAAGCCACTTCCTGTAACACCCGCAGCACCTTTCGAGGTCACGAATAAAATCCCTATGATTGTAAGCTCTTGTGCCAGGGTTAGATGAATATTAAAAACCTGCGCCAAAAACAATGTTGCCATTGAAAGGTAAATAGTAGTTCCATCCAGATTAAAAGAATAACCTGCAGGTATAACTAGTCCTACCACCGGTTTTGAACAACCCATGTTTTCAAGTTTTTCCATTAACGACGGCAAAGCAGCTTCTGAAGAAGAAGTTCCAAACACAATTAATAATTCTTCTTTTATATATTTCAAAAATTGCCAGAGGCTTATTTTATAATAACGAAGAATTAACCGTAGCACTATGAAAATAAACAATGCCATAGTGATGTAAATCGTAAGCATAAGCTTCCCAAGTGGAAGTAATGTGTGTAATCCATATTTACCGATGGTGTAAGCCATTCCTCCAAAAGCACCAATAGGGGCCAGTTTCATTACCAAGTGCAACGCTTTGAAAACGTATTTTGAAATCACCGACAAAAATGTAATAATCTCCTGCCTCTCTTTGTATTTACTTAAAAATATTCCAAAGAAGATGGCAAAAATCAATACCTGGATGGTAAAGTTGTCTTTCAGGAATTGCCACCAACTAAAGTTTTGAGCTTCGCTTGTGTATTTACTAATATTCCCACCGTTCAATGAGGACGTTACCACTCCAACTCCCGGCTTAATAATATTTACTACAATTACTCCAATTACCAGGGCAAACGTTGTAACAATTTCAAAATAAATAATCGCCTTTCCTCCCACTTTTCCTACTTTTTTTAAACTGCTCATGCCACTTATGCCAAGAGCTATTGTCAAAAAAATAATGGGATAAATAAAAAGCTTTACAATATCAATGAAGCCTGTTCCCAGTCGCTGCATTTTAACAGCCGTATCGGGGGAAAAATAGCCAAGCAAGGCTCCTGCCGTAATCGCAGTGAGTACCCAGAAAGTGAGATTAGTAAATAATTTTTTCATTAAAGAGTATTCGTGTCTTCAATGAGGAAGGTAGCATAATAGACTAAAAAGTATTATGTTTTTATTGTTTCGCCTTTTTTGAAAAGCTAAATAATCACAATCGGATTTATAATACTTAAAGTGAAAGAGAAGTTGTGAAAAATTTA
>JBBSBD010000155.1:0-14754 GCA_038251675.1 Chitinophagales bacterium
AAAATCAAAGAAGAAGTTCAGGCGTGGCAATCGAACAGAAACAACAAGAACAATAAAATTAACTGGCAGTTTACAAATAAAGAAGCAAGAGTCAAATTAAAAAAACTTTATCCGTCAATTGAAAGTTAACATAACACTAGTATATCATTTCCAACAGGCCATGTATTAACTGTGTCGAGGAACTCCCATCCATTCATTACAGGCATGTTAATATCCAGTAAAATAAAATATACTGTATCTTTTTCCTTATTACTCAAAATATAATCCAGGCCCAGTTTCCCATTTTTAAATAATAGAGGCATATCGTTAAAGCAACTATTTACGATAAGCTTTTTCTGTATCATCATCACTATCTCATCATCATCAATAATAATTACTTCCAGTTTCATTTTTTCTATATTAAGTTGCGATATCTGCTTTATTTACAGTTTCTTTTATTAAAGCATCAAGTTCATTTGCTGAATTTATAATATGTTTAAATAAATCGTCTTTTTCAGTATCTGAGGGATCATGATTTTGTATTAAATCAATTAATCCCATAATTTTAGCTAAAGGTGCTCTTACAACATGAGATTGTATCCAGGCTATTTCCTGTAATTTTTCATTTTGTTTCTCTATAGCGGCGATATAATTCAATCGCTCGGTAATATCTATAGACAGGGCGATGTACGCCTCCCGTCCCTTAAAATTAATAATATTACTTTGTAACTCTACTTGTATTATTTCCCCGTTTTTCTTTCTATGCCTGCAAATTATCGGCAGCATTAATAGGTCATTTTCTTTGGGAAAGGTGGAGCCGTTTTCAGTTGTATCCTCATAAGGTATTAATTCTTTAACATTCATAGATAGAAAGTCTTCTCTGCTATATCCATAATGTTTAATCGCCGCTGCATTAACATCCAGAAATTTCAAAGTACCTAATTCATACAGCCACATAGGCTGTGGGCTTAACTGGAAAAGGTCGCTATATCTTTTTTCTGATTCTTCCAGTTCTTTGATAGTCTTCTTTCTTTCTATAGTATACAAAATACTTTTGTAAAGAGATGATGAGTTGATTTCATCTTTTATTAAATAATCAGCTACACCAAGAGAAAGGGATTTAATGCTGAATTCGATATCTGTGTAACCCGTTAATACAATAACAGGGCACCCCGCACTTAACGAAACAATATCAGTAATTAATTTTTCTCCACTATTATCAGGCAAGGTGAGGTCAAGGAGAATAACATCAAAATGCACATCGCCGGGAAATAACATGGAAGATGCTTCTCCAAAGCTTTTTGCCTGAACTATTACGGGCATTAACTCATAATCTAAATAGCTTTCAACTAATATAAAATCCCCTGCATTATCTTCAACGACCAGGATATTAGCTGCGGGATTATTTTTAATCATGATGCGATCATGTTTGAAGGTAGTTTTACTATTGTTATCCAAAAGTTTTCTATCGCAGTTACAACTTTCAGAAATGTATCTACATCATCAGGCTTTGTAATATAGCAATTAGCATAATTATTATAAGCGAGTTTTATATCTGTTGCTGCTGAGGAAGTGGTAAGCATTATAACAGGCATGTGTTTTAATTTTTCTTCTGATTTAATAAATTTCAAAACTTCATGGCCATTCTTCTTCGGTAAATTGATATCCAGTAAAACAAGGTCTGGTAATTCTGCACCCGCATGTTGATTATAGTTGCTAAAAAAATCAATAGCTGCCTGCCCATCTTTAGCCACACTTATCTTGTTAGGATTTTTCCATTCCAGGAAAGCTTCAGTAGTAAGCAGAATGTCGCCTTCATTATCTTCTACCAGCAGAATGTGTATTGATTTCACACTATGGCGGCCTTTTGTTATTGGCAATATTTTGCTATAATCCAATACGTTCATGCCAAATTATTTTGGTATGGTAAAATAAAAAGTACTTCCTTTTCCTTCCTCTGACTCCACCCGGATGCTACCACCCATGCCTTCAATAATTTTTTTTGTGATGGATAAACCGATTCCTGTACCCGAATATTTTTCTTTATTGTGCAGCCGCTGAAAAATGATAAAAATCTTGTCAAGATAGGCGCTGCCAATGCCTATTCCATTATCTGATATAGCAAATTGCCAGAATTCTCCGACACTGTTTACTGATATAGAAATTTGCGGCACTACCCCATCTTTATGATACTTTAAACCGTTGCTTATTAAATTTTGAAATACCTGTCTCATGGGCGTTCTTGAAATATTCAGGACTGGCAATTTCGCGATATTCAAAACGGCCTTAGTTTCATTAATTTGTTTGCTGTGGAGACGAATTATTTCATCCACCAATTCATTCAAATCAACCTCCTCTGTTTTATCCTCCACTCTGCCTATTCTTGAAAATTCAAGCAGGTCCAGGATGATCTGTCGCATTCGTATGCCGCCATCCACAGCAAAGTCAATATATTGCTGTCCTTTAGCATCAATTACACCCCTGTATTTTTTTTCTAATAATGTTAGAAAGCTGGTTATCATCCTGAGCGGTTCCTGCAGATCGTGGGAGGCTACATAAGCAAACTGTTCCAGTTCCGCATTGGAAATCACCAATTGCTTTATATTCTTTTCAAGCGCTTTATTTAATTCTATGAGTTTTTCTTCAGCAATTTTTCTTTCCGTGATATCCCTACCGATACCCAACAAACCTATGATTTCATTCTTATCATTTCGAAGTGGCAGTTTTGAAGTAGACAACCATAGCGGTTGATTATCGGCGGTTGTAAAATATTCTTCAAAATTAATAAGCGGTTTACCTGTGTTTAATATTTCCATGTCCTGAGCGTAAGTCATTGATGCATTAGCATGCGACGACAATTCCAGGTCGGTTTTGCCCAGCACTTCCTGTTCTGTATCAGCACCTAACACTGAATAATAATCAAATTTATTACTGATCAGCTTTTTTGCTGATTTGTCTTTATAAAAAATTGTATCAGGCAAATTGTCTATTAATGTTCTCAGCAGGTTTTTATCTGCTTTTACCTGTTGCTCTGCCACCTTCCGTTCTGTTACATCCTGGAAATAAACGGATAATCCATTTGCCGATGGGTAAACGCTTACCTGGTACCATTTTTTAAGCCCTTCATTAAACCTTTCGAAATGTTGTATTGTACTTTCCCGGGCTGCTTTCACAAAAGTTGTATAGGGAGGAGTGTTAACTGCTTCCGGAAACACTTCCCACAAATTTTTGCCAAGCATTTCATGTTTGGCCTTGCCCAGCATTTTTTCTGCCTGGCTATTCCAATAAGTTATTATCCAATTTTTATCCAATGTATAAAAGCCATCGCCAATACTTTCAAGAATGATGTTCTTTTCTTCATAAGTTTTTAAAACTTCTAATTCAGCTTTTTTTCGTGTGTCAATATCCTGGAAACTACCATACACCCTGATGCATTTTCCATTTATGAATTCACCTTCACCGATTGTACGTATCCATTTTAAATTTCCTTTTTGTGTTATCATTTGTAATTCATCATCCCACGGAATTCCTTTCTCAATACAATCTTTAACTCTTTTTGAAATGGTGTCTCTATCGTTACCCTCTTTAAACAACTGCATACCATTGGTTAATTCAGGGGCAAAATCAGGGTCAGCTTCACGAATTTCTTTTGTTATATCAGACCAAAAAACTGTTCTCTTTTTTACATCAATTTCCCAGCTTCCTATACGGGCAAGCTTGTTTGATTTATCCAATAGTTTTTCCAATTTCCTCTTTTCAGAAATATCAGATGAGATTCCAATTATACCAGATAATATATTATTCTCATCATAAATTGGGGAATCGGTGACTTGCGCAGGAAAATTAGTTCCATCCTTTTTCCGCACTTTAAATTCGCCGGACCATGTTTCTCCACTTTTTAGCTTTTCCATTATCTGGATACCTTGCTCAGCGGTGGTTTCAGAAGGAGTGAGATCAATTATATTGTTCCCTAAAGCCTCTTCTTTTGTCCACCCATAAATATCTTCTGCTGCCTGGTTCCAGTAATTTATAATGCCATTTAAATCAGTTGCGATTGCCGCTTGCCCTATTGTATTTAATAAACGGGCCTGGAATTTGTCCTTTTCATCTGCTTTCTTTTGTTTAGTAATATCAATTGCAAAGCAGGAAAGGCCGATCACATTTTTATTTTCCCAGATAGGATGAATAGAAAATTCGAAAAAGCTGTGGTAATCATGAATACTGAATTCTTTTTCAAATTTTACTGTTTCCCCTTTTAATGCTTTAGAATATACTTTTTTCCATTCATTGGCTTCATCCGGATTTAATTTTTCAAGAAAATTATAAACGTTATCGCCCGGTTTTATATCCAAACCATAAATTTGTTTCATGGAATCATAAAGGATATTATTAAAAGTAATGTATCGTAAATCCCGGTCCAGCGAATAAATACTCGCCTCCGTGTTTTCAATAATGGCACTTAAATTTGCCTCTGATCTCACAATTAATTCATGAGCTATTTTTCGTTCCGTAACATCCCTGAAGTTGGCAACGATGGCATTGATGCCCTCTGTTTCCAGGAAGTTCGTTAAAATGCCCTCTACCCAAATATAGGTTCCGTCTTTTTTTCTATCCCGTATTAAGGGACATTCCATAGGTACGCCCGGATGCATCATTACCTTCACAACAAATTCCTGCATTATTAAGGAATCATCAGGGTGAAGAACGTCTGCCATATTCATGCTTAAACACTCCGCCTGTGTATAGCCAAATTTTTTGGAAACTGCCGGGCTTGCGTAAATTGTTTTCCCGGCTTGGTCCATCATCGTGATCATGTCATCACTGTTCTCTATCACTCCCTTAAAAAACCTTTCGCTTTTTTCTATTGCTTTCCGTGATTGTATTTGTTCTGTGATGTCATTAGCAAAAAAGAAAACACCACCTATATTTCCTTCATCATTTTTATAAGCCTGGTACACAAAATTTAAATATGCATCAGTGAGTTCTCCGTTTCCTTCTTTGTCAAGCTTAACCAATACTTCTGTGCCAATATAAGATTTGCCGGTATTGTACACATTGTCTAATAAGTCAATAAATCCTTGTTCAATTACTTCAGGAAGTACCTCGGCTACCGTTTTCCCTATAACATCTTTTTTGCCAATCAATTGTAAATAAATCGGGTTAACCATTTCAAAAACATGATCAGCACCTTTCAGCATGCCGATTGCGGATGGAGCTGTTACAAACATATCATAGAACTGATCCCTTTCAGCTTCTAAGGCTTTCTCCAGTTTTTTCTTTTCAGTGATGTCTTCTATACTTGACCAAATAAATCGTTCTCCATCTTTTTCAATAATGTTTCCAGATAATCTGACAGGTACCAAGTGACCATTTTTATGAATATACTCTTTTTCGTAATTCATAAATTTGCCTGTATTGTTGAGTTCCTTCAAAATTTCGTTCTCTTGCTCAAGGTATTTCTCAGGGGTGATTTCCAAATAGGTCAACTTCTTAGTTTCTTCGATGGTGTGACCAATAATTTTTGCGTAAGCTTCATTTACGTCAACAAGCGTTCCATCCATTCGTGCAAGTGCTAAACCTATTATGGATTGTTCAAAAAGATCGCGACTGTGCTTTTCACTCTGAATTAATTTTTCTTCCGCTATTTTGCGCTCAGTTATATCAATGATGCTGACAAGAAGATGTTTCTCATAATAGCCGGAAAGTCTTACAAGACTAACGTCACACAGTATCTCATTGCCTTCAGCGTCCTTGCTTAGCCATTCGAAGACAGGTTTGTTACCCGCCATTGCGGAATTGATAAGTTCAAGTGCCTTCTCATCAGACCTTCTCCCGTCGGGTTGAAAAGCAGGACTTATGTCTACAGGAGTTTTACTGTAAAATTCCTCAGGTTTGAATTTGAAAAGTTTAAGAGCATTTTTATTATATCTTCTGAAGCTGCCATTTCTGCTCATATCCATAACAAGTATCGCCGCGTGTACATTTTCAAAGTAATCACGCATCTGTGCTTCTTCATCACGTAGCCTTAATTCGGTTGACTTTCTCTCCGTAATATCTGTTGAGGTAATAGCAATGCCTTCAATATTATCGGCATTATAGACCGGGTTAATAGTAAAACTAAACCACTTCGTTTCTCCGTTTTTCCTGGTATAAGGATAGTCGTAGTGCAATGTTTTTCCTGATAGTACTTTTAAAATATTATCCTTAAACATTTTTTTCCTTGAATCAGGAAGAAAGTCAAAAACCTTTTTGCCAACAGTTATTTCCTCCTCTGTATTTAACCGGATTCTATCTCTTGCCTTACTATTAAAAGATTTGATGATTCCATTGATGTCAGTAAGAATAAACCCGTCAGAAGTATTTTCAAAAATAGCCTGAAAGTTTAATTGAGATTCCTTTGCTTTTTCATTTGCGTCAGTTACATCCTGTGAAGCGAATAAAGCATTGCTTCTAACATCTTCAATTTGTAAGGTTTGTGTATTTTTATTGCTTTTCAAAATTCCGCTTTATTATGCAGCGTACTTACTGCAATTTCTTAACGTAATAATTTACCATTTGTCTCATTAGAATTTGACAATGGATAATAAACTACTGCGAAGGAGCATTATTTATTACAACCCGATAAAGTCAATATCAGTAATAGTTTATGAAAATTCTCAAAGTCAACCTTAATACAATGAGTATTATTAAGTTCATGGCTCCTTCCAAAATCCTTCTTTAATTGACAAGTTGTTACTAACATCTGGATGAGATCTATTCGCTCATTGATCTTATATGATTTCTATCAAAAAAAATACCATAAAATTTTATGTATTGATTATGTAAAACAAGTGTTCTTGTAATAACCTCTATTTATCGCAACCATGGCAAGAAACATTTTCTTCTAAAATCTTTCAAAAAAAATTTGAAACCCCTAAAAAAAAAGCCGCTTTTTTCAAAGCAGCTCTTATAAATATTATTGAGAAATTATCTATTTCTTTATCAGTGGTGTGGTAAGCATAATGCCCTCTCCGAAAAGTTTGATATCATATTTACCCGCTGCAAACCTTTTATTTATCTCAACAGACTCTGAAGAAACTGCTGTATTATGCAGGATTGTTTTGGTACTGATTAGCTGCCCTGATTCATTGAATAATTGCAGAGAATAATTTCCCTTTTTTATATTATTGAACTGTATATAAATTACCTTACCGGTTACAGGGTTTGGATAAACCGAAATTGATGGGGAACCTTTACCTGTTTCAATTATTACTTTTACCACTTTACTATATTCTATCTTTCCATTTGCATCCATACTTTTAATACGGTAATAATTATAACCTGCTTGTGCATCTCCATCTGCCCATGCATACTGGCTTACAGGTATGTTCCTGGCCGCTGTTGTATTTACTTTTTTATACACATTGCCGTCAGTAGATTTTTCTACTTCGTATTCCTTTATGTTGCTTTCATTTTCTACATTCCATTCTACATTGATGTCCGCATTTTGCCGGTAGGCTTTTACGTTGGTAAATGTTACCGATAAAACTTTGGCCGCCGAAAATACGATCATGAAACGGTTTGATGCGTAGGATCCTGCTGCATTGTTTACCGTGAAGTCTATCGTGTTGCTCCCGTTTAGATTAAGTGCTGTACTGCTGTTTACATAGCTGTCTTTCAGGAAGCCGCTCAGCCCGGGCTGATCCAGGTTTTGCATGTTCAACTGCCACCGGTAATTCTGCGCCTTCATATTGGCTATGTTCAGGAAAAATGTATCGCTCGCATTTATCGTATTGTGCCGCTCTACAGATAATAATTTTCCGTTCCTTTTTATGCTCACATTTTCTGAGCTGTTGGATATTTTATAAGCGTCATTATCATCAAGCACATTTAAAAATTGATTGCCGATGTCGGCCCTTATACCGTCCATTAAAGAGGTAACTCCATTGGCATTGATAAATAGATTTGCCTGCAGGTATTCTTTCTTTCTTATGGGGGATGATATTATAAAATTCCCTGAAGGTTTTATGTCTTCATGAAATGTGATATTATAAGGTGTTGCATTACCGCCTACAAAAAATGCGGAGCCGCTTTCTATTCTATTTGAATCCTGGTTATAAGGTGCACCATAACTGCCGCCTCCGGGGGTAACGGTAAAATCACTCCCGTCAAAGGTAAGCGTCTGGTAGGCTCCAAGTCCATAAGCACTGCCTATGGTCGCCATAGGATCCCACACATAGATTTTTGTGCCAAACGTGGGAGCGGGTGACATTCTGCGCAGGTCAATATACGAAGGGTAAGGGTTGCCTACTACTGTCATTGCTGTGGCAGGCGCTGCTATCGTAATTGGCGACTGGTCACCTTGCTTTATCTCTCCTTTGGTACGTAAAGTGGTTGCCGTTACCGGGCTTGCAAAGGCGGTCGCTGTGCGGTCGCCTCTTACAAATACATAATAAGCCACGGTATTGTTGGCGGGTGTATTTATTAATGCTGCATTGGTATTGGGTACGCTTACAAAATTATTCGTGCCTGCATTGTATGTCTTCATAGAAGGAGAAGCTGTGTACATATCAAAGCCTGCTGCCGTGCCGCCGGGGCCTGTTATTTGGGTACCATATCCTCCTACCAGGTTATCATTGGGAGTAATTGATCCTTCCTGCCATGCCTCTTTTATCGTTTGGGTAGTACTGGTTGGTACGGTAAGTAATCTCCATTTTTTTACTGAAGAAAGGTAGCGCTCGGCTGTTACATCTCCCAATACCTGGTTGCCGCTGTTCACATCACTATTGGTGAGGTCGG
This sequence comes from Chitinophagales bacterium, assembly GCA_038251675.1. Taxonomy (GTDB): domain Bacteria; phylum Bacteroidota; class Bacteroidia; order Chitinophagales; family Chitinophagaceae; genus Ginsengibacter. Next base: position 8,758 of record JBBSBD010000155.1, read on the forward strand.
CCACTATTGCCGTGCCGGCTGCTGTTGACTTAAGCGTTAAGTAACCGCCTGTTGAAAATGTTTTGGAATTTACTGCCCCGAAGGAAAGTACATTGGTAATGCTATCCTGCCCGGCAAGCGTAACGTCATTGCTGATGATTAAATTTCTTATTTTATTACCGGTAAAGCTTGCCCCAGGTATTGTCTGCGCAGTTGTACCGTTCATTTCCAAAGTGCCTCCTTGTACATCAATGTTATTATTGCTGCTGATAGTACCCGCAACTCTTAGTGTCGAGTTGTCTGCAATAAGTGTTGACGGATTGGTTAATGATACATCTTTGGTAACTACATACACCGAGTTTTTCATCGTAAGCTTCCCTCCATTCATAACTATCTTTCCTTGCGAATAAGAGATACTTGATTGAAACAAAATCAATCCAAAAAATGCTTTATATATAGTTGACATAATGTTGTAATTAAAGCTTAGTTAGAAAGAATAAACCAGTTTGAACCATCTGATTGAACGGTTACCTGGGTATATTGTGTCGTTAAAGTCTTTGAAGCTGCACCGTCAATAGTTTCGGAACCTGCAGTTGCTATGGTCACATCCCGGCTAGTGGAAGAAGATATTTTTTTAATTACATAGATTCTCCCTGTAATTCCAGATGCTGTCGGAAGTGTAACTGTTCTTGCTGAGGTAGTATTATTATAGACAATAGTATAATCGGATGCAGTAGCAGTATAGTTACCTGTTTTAGTAACAATACTCAAAGAAACCGAGCCTGAATTTTGAAAAGTTGAATTAGGCGCCGCGAGGGTACCTATGCCTACATTACCACTACCATCAATTCGCATTCTCTCGTTACTTGAGGAAGTGCCTCCTGTAAAAAATAGCAAATTTTTACTTGCTGTTGCATTTCCTATTGCAAAGTCATTGCCGGTAGTATATAAGTAACCGGTATTTGCACCACCATATACACCTGAACTGCTATTAGATCCTGAGTTGATTCCCATATCAATATAGTTAACTGACTCGTTCCCATTGTTGGCAGTAGCTACAACATCCGCACTGGCATTAGTTCCGGTGCTGCTATTTTGGATATTTAATTGAGCATAACTATTAGTATTGCCTTTTCCTACGATGACATTTTGGAAATTTGTATTTCCTGTTGCGCCGGCATCTACTATTAATTGTTCAGGATAAGTACCATTGAAAGTAGAGGTTCCTATTCCCACATCACCATTATTGTTAATTACCATTTTTTCGCTATTATTAGTGCGAAAGCGCAGAGTCGTATTATCGGTAGTACCAATAAAATTAGATCCTGTTGTGCCGCTATTTCCCGTCAGGCTCCAATCATTTGATGTGGGTGTAGCCCATGTGCCATCACCTCTCCAAAAAGTTGAGGAAGATGCTGATGTTCCACTATTAAGATTTGAAACCGGCAAATTTCCCGTAACACCATTTGCCAAATTTATTTGAGCCCAGGTAGGTGTAGTACCATTGGCATTAGATAAATATCTTGTTGGAGTTGCTACAAATGTTAATCGTGAAAGATTGTTTGCTCCATTTGCGTAAAGTATGTCACCCAGAGATGTAGCTGTTAATCCTGTTCCGCCATTGGTAACTGCGATTGAAGTGGCCCATGTAGGAGCCGTACCTGCACCCGCGGATGTAAGTATATTGCCAGAGCTTCCTGCAGAATTATTAGGCATTAATGCTCCGCTAAATCTTACATTTCCTGTAACATCTAATTTTTGGGAAGGTGCAGAATTTCCAATTCCAAAATTTCCATTATTATCAACTGAAGACAGCACAGTACCTGCCCCGTTTCTCCATTCAGTAAGGTTAGCGCTCTGCGCAGCTGTTCCTTGTATTCCCAACGGAACACTTGGATCCCGTGAACCTAATACTAATACTCCGGTACCGGATGGTCTATTAACAAATGCAGGGAAACCATTTGCCTGCCTGTCACCTGTTAAAATGGTTGACCACCATGAGCCCATTTGGAGGCCACGGCCTCCGCCACCCTGCCAAAAAATATCACTACCGTCTCCACCGATTCTAAAATCGCCAGAGCCGGATGTATTCGTAAATAATAACTGAGATAATGCTCCTACTCTTCTTACTTCCATAGTATCCTTTACGACAAAAGGAGCAGTTGGATCCTGTACTCCCATACCTACTCGTCCGTTGGCCAATATTCTCATCCTCTCGTTAACTACTCCTGTTCCGCCGGTAAGAAAAAGCATGTTTCTATTTGTCGCACTGTTAACCAGGTAAAAATCTTTGGCGGCGGAAATCAGATAAGCATCATTGGCTACGCCTGTTTGAATTGCGCCGCCTGAATAATTTGATCCATTTATTCCGAGGTTAACATAGTTAGTTGTTTCACTACCGTTATCCGCAGTAGCAACTATATCGGTTGTTGCGTTACTGCCATTGGACTGATTTTTTATATTAAGCTGTAAATAGCTGTCTATACTTCCTTTCACCACTAAGGCATTTACTGAAGTTGTAGTACCTGCATTAATTATTACTTTTTCAGGATTGGTTGCATCAAAAACATCCTGGCCGATTGCTATATTGCCAAGGCTGTCAATCTTCATTCGCTGGGTATTATTGGTTCGAAACCTTACACTCTTATTATCCGTCGTTCCTAAAAAATTAGTAACAGGGTTGATTCCCGAATTGCCGGTAAGAGACCAGACATTTGCTGTACTTGCTTTATTATTAAATGTGTTCCAGTCTGTACTGCTTAAATACCCATTGGTGGAAGTTGTTGCCTGTGTAATTCCAATCAACCCGTTGCTATACGTGATGGGCGCTGATCCGGAGATAAGGCTTCTCACCTTCGTTGAAAAATTAGCTATGCCCGTAGTGTCAATTGATCCTGAATTTACTGAAGTCCAAACGGGGCTCAATGAAGTACCCGTATTTATAGTAATTGCATTGAGGGTAGTATTAAATATGGACAACCCTTTTGCCGGCAATACTATAGCATTTTGCTGCGTAGTCGTCATGCGCGGCATTAAGAAGCCGGTTGTTGTGCTGCTTACATCAAGCATGGCGCTTGTGTCGGGATTGCTGCCGTCTGCATTTACTGCGACGTTTTGAGCGAATGATGTTGATGAAACCGCAAAAGCCAGGAATGTGGCTAATGTAATTAGGATGTTTTTCATGTGTAAGATTGATTGGATAAATTTTAAAAAAGCGATACTACAGGATATTTCTACCACTATAGTAGTAACGATACTAATAACGAAGAACAATCCACTTATTGTATAAATCCGAAAAGATTTTGTTTCCTAACTATCTGGATATTACATCATGAAAGATTTTTCTCCCGTATAGAATTCTGTTTTTTTTCTTTTATTAGTAGAGCCCACTTCTCGAGCATATTAAGCAGCACGTTTAATTCCACCGGCTTACTTATATAATCGTTCATTCCGCTTTGTATGCAAATATCGCGGTCACCCTGCATCGCATTCGCTGTCATAGCAATTATCACCGGTTGGGTTTCCAGGCAAAGGCGTATCATTCTTGTGGCTTCCAGTCCATCCATTTCAGGCATCTGCACGTCCATAAGTATGAGATCAAAATTTTCCAAACTTACTTTCTCCATAACTGTATTACCATTGTCCGCCATCTCACATTGGTACCCAATTTTGGAAAGAATTTTTTTGATCCATTTTTGGTTTACAGGGTTATCTTCTGCAACCAGGATGCGTAAAGGATACTTCTGAGAAAAGTCATCGGGAATAAGATGAGATGCGCCGTTGGCTAAAGAATTATCATGGTGCCTTATTCCGGTAAGAATACAATCGAACAGTGCATGCTGGGTTACCGGCTTACTTATTACAGAACTAAAAATATCAGCATCCTGTTTATAACGTTCGTCATTTACACTATTCATCAGGATGATTGGTATTTTCGGATAGGTTGTTCTTATGGTCTTTGAGAGTTCTATGCCATTCATATCAGGCATATTCAAATCGGTAATTATAAGGTCCACTGAAATTTGAGATAAAATTTCCAGGGCATGCCTGGCTGAACCCGCAAGCACCGGCAGCATTTTCCATTGTTCAAGTTGGTTGTTAAGGATTGCTACACTTGTTGCATTATCATCAACAATAAGTATTTGCTTTCCTACAAATCCCATTATCCTGCTGTTAGCATAGTCAGGTGCAGACACTTCCGAAGAACTTGTGTGAATGCTGAATGTAAAGCTACAGCCCTGTACCGGCAGGTTTTCCATGGTAATCTGGCCGCCCATTTGCTCAACAAGCCTTTTACAAATAACCAAACCGAAACCTTTGGTAACCTGCTTATTTTGGGTAGAATAATCTGCAGGCAGTGCGCCTTTAAAGAGTTGGCTTATTTTATCCTGTGCCACGCCCCTGCCCGTGTCTGTAACTGTAAAGCCAATCTGTATATCATCAGGAGAAGCATTAGCAATAAGATGTACACTAAGAAATACCTCACCTTTTTTTGTTGCATTAAGAGAGTTTTCCAGCAGGTTTATTAACACCTGTTGCAGGCGTTTGTAATCGCCCGTTATTTGCAGGGGAACTTCAGTATCGATTTGATAAAGCAACTCCAGCCCGGCTTCGGATGCTTTGCCTGCAAAAATGCCCATCACTTCTTCAATGCAGTTTCTTAGGTCGAAATTTTTATTGCCTATTTCTACACTTTCTGTATCCACCTTGGAATAATCCAGCATATCATTAATCAGTATGTCATTTACATTAGTCAATAAATTGGTACTGCAATCAAGCACCGTTGTGGCATATTCCCGCTGTTCGCTATTAAGATCGGTTCCTGCCAATAGTGTTGCCATACCTATTACACCATTCATAGGTGTTCTTATTTCGTGGCTTAGCAAAGACAGCAATTTACTTTTTGCGTTATACGCTATATCCGCTTCACGTCTCGCCTTTGCTTCTTTTTCTGCAAGCATATCCATTTGCTCATTAAGATCAGCCACTTGTTTTAGGAGTTCCTGGTTTCGCTGGCGCACGCCTTTTACGCCGGCATAGAAATAACCGAAGGCAATAAAAACCATCGCAATTAAAATGATCTCGATGAACAACATAAATTAAAAATTGAATGGGTAATAAATAGGTATCTTTTGTTAGTGAATTGTAAGGAGCTTATTGTTTGTTGTTTTAGGGTTTTTATAATTCCATTCCCAGTTTACACCGAAAACATAATTTCTATTGTTGCTTGTCGGGCTGAAGGCATATAAAGGAAAAGTCCAGCTTTTAAAAGTAACACCTATCATTAAACCTGGCTCCCAACTATTTTTTATTTCAAAAGGATGGGTCAATTGCAAAGCCACACCGGAATACACAAGATCACTAAACTGGTAGCCCATCTCAGACCAATTGAAAAAGAAATTCTCTGTCCTTTCATTTACCGAAAAAGTATATTGTGATTCTGATGAAAAGAATAAATTTTTATAGTCAAGGCTTACATTTGAACCAAGTGTGCCTCCATTCATTCGCCCCAATACCAGGCCGGCATAGGGAGTTACCGTATATGAAAATGCATTTTCATTTGAAAACATTTTTCCCGCATTAAAGGATGCCGTTTGTAATTCTTCGTAGTTATAACGCACCTCGCCAAACCAGTTGCTCCGGTTTTGATAATACAGTTTGGGAACCATAACCGATGTTCCACCTCCGGTATAATAATATTGCTCAAAGCCGGCATGCTGCTGGCATTGACCCACAAGAGGCATCATCATGGCTGATATGATCCATATACTTCTATTCACTTTCGGAGATTGTAATTTCAGCATTTACCAACCTGTCCATTAATGAAATGTCTTTAAGATATGGGTTCCATTGAAAAACAAGTTTGTCAATTGGCTGCCACAGAATAACCCAGCTAAAAATATCAAGACCATTATGAAGAGCTGATGTAAAGCCCTCCTCACTCGATAAAATCATCGGCACCAATCCATGACATATCATCATTACCAAGAGACTTAAAATAAGTAAGAGATAAGTACG
>JBBSBD010000156.1:0-14659 GCA_038251675.1 Chitinophagales bacterium
ACATCGCCAACAGCAAAGCTGTTATTGGTTTTTTCTTTGTTGAGTTCTACTAATACTTTGTCCTCAAGAAGGGCGATGTTGACTTCGGAAGATTCAGCATTTATAATTAATTCCTTGTTTACCACAGCTATATTAGCTTTTCAGATATTTACACCATAAATACATCAAAATACCTGAAGGATACTGATGTGAGGGTAAAGGTAAGTAAAAAAAATTTCATCACATGAAATAACACACGTTTCACGTGATGAAATCATAAGTTCAATCGTGGTTATTTCTTCTTATGGCGATTCTTGCGTAAACGTTTTTTCCGTTTATGCGTCGACATTTTATGTCTCTTTCTTTTCTTTCCGCTTGGCATGATTTACTAATTAATGATAGGTATTCTAAATTACTTTACTTTATTCTTCACTTCGTTAACAAAAACCTTTGCCGGTTTAAATGAAGGAATATTGTGAGCAGGAATAATGATAGTAGTATTCTTTGAAATATTACGACCGGTTTTTTCAGCTCTTTGTTTTACAACAAAACTTCCAAAACCCCTGAGGTAAACATTCTCACCTTCAGACATTGCTTTTTTTATAGCATCCATGAATGATTCTACGGTCTGCTGTACAGCAACTTTTTCAATGTTTGTTTTACTGGCTATTTCAGCAACGATTTCTGCTTTAGTCATTTTTTAAAATGTTTTAATGAATTGATTATAAATTTCTTAATGGGCTGCAAATATAAGGAGTTTTTTTAACTCCCAAACTAAACCAAAGTTTTTTTTGCATAGTTTTTTGAAAAAAATACATTTTTACCACTTTAATAAAAAAATGTTTGCTAAAACTATAGGTTTTTAAAAAATAATACTACTTTTGCAGTCCCTATCAAAACGGTGTCGTAGCTCAGTTGGTAGAGCAACGGACTGAAAATCCGTGTGTCACTGGTTCAATTCCAGTCGACACCACCGCAAGGGATGAAGAGTTGGAACCACAAGTTTCAACTCTTCAATGTTTATAGGGGTTTCAGAGGATTTGAACAAATTTCTGAAGTTTTTTATTCCAAAGTTTACAGCATTTTTTTTCACCATTTTTTCACCACAACCTGAAAAAGAATTCGCTATGAACACAACCCTCCCCTATTCCGAACCCCTTATGGGCCGTGCAATTGTCGGCAAACAGCATCCAGTTTTCCATCCTGAAAACGCAATTGGCACAGCAAAAAAAAGTTCAATTCTCCTTTTATCGGATACACTTGAACCAATTTCGTGTGTATTTTTGATCTCAAAAAATACATTTCTTCAATGTTATCAATGGTTTCAGAAGATTATTAATGATTTATCTGGCACCTTCATAGGTGCATTTTGCGACCAATTTACCACCATTTTACCACCAATTTGCCACCATTTGTTCACCAAGGAAGGAGGAGGGAAATAGCCATGAATAAAACAAGCTTCATTTTCCAACTTCGCATGGACCGTGCCAAAGAGGGCGGCCTATGTCCTATTTATCTTAATGCAACTGTTAATGGATCAAGAAAATATTTCACAATTAAGCGTAGCGTTCCAGCAGAAGCGTGGGACGATAGAAGGCAAGAAGTGAATTCTTCATTTCCGGATTATCAAGTTATCAATAATGATATCGCACTTTATAGGGCAAAAGCTGAAAAAATGCGCATGGTAGCAGATATGGAAGATGAAATCATGAGCCTGTTCCAGTTTGAAAAGATGTTCCGGTCAGGAATTAAAGATCTGAAAGATATTTTCACCTTTATTGAGGATGACATCAGGGAGTTTGGCAATACGTATGCCCGTGATACGATCAAAATGTATGAGAGCCAGTCGCGAAAGCTTAAAAGGTTCAGTGAAAAGCTTTATTTTAATGAAATAACCCCGCTTTTCTGGAAGCAATACGATAGTTACCTGATAAAACTAGGGAATAACGGTAATACCAGGTGGAAGGCTTACAGGACGATTAAAACCTTTATCAATAAAGCGATTGAAAACGGAGTATTGAAAAATGATCCGTTACGAGGGGTAAAAGTAAGGAAGCCGGAAGGGAATAGAATGTACCTGAGCCAGGAAGAAGTAAAAAAACTGGAAAAAATCTATTCCGGCTACCTTACTAAAGACCTGAAACACGTATTACATTATTTTCTTTTTTCCTGTTACACAGGGTTGCGTTTCTCCGATGTGAAAAACCTTAAATTCTCCAATATATATAAGGAAAAGGATCAAACATATATTTCGTTCGTCCAGAAGAAGACCACTGGGGCTATGACACTGCCACTGGGTAAAAAAGCACTTAGCTATATACCGATTACCGGATTGCCAACGAATCCGGTATTTGAGGTGTATTGCAATCAGTCAACTAACCGTTTGCTAAAAAACATCATGAAACTGGCCGGAATTCATAAATCCATTTCATTCCATTGCGCCAGGCATACATTTGCCACCATTGCACTTGAATTGAGTGGCGATATCGCATCAGTAAGCAAATTATGTGGTCATACAAAAATCTCAACCACACAGATTTATGCCAAAGTGCTGGAAAGCTCCAAACGGAATGTTATAGGGCTGATGGATAAGATGTAATCATTTCCTATCCCGCACCTACATTTTTCAGATAAAATGAAAATCGCAAAAAAGTACTTTGAAGAGAATTAAATAGTTTTTGATAGCTTATCGTAGCTTAAACTAGCTTGTGATAGCTTAAAACATGAATAATTTACAAAAACAGGGATATTTGGAGAATTTAAGTGGGTTTTTAAGAATTTACGAAGGTTTTTCTGTAAAAACAGTGCTTGAATAGTAATATTCTGTGTGTTTGCTGATAAATTATTCATTTTTCAGCTCGAAATCTGATAAATAAATGATCATTCATCAGCAAATTCTATTGTTAAATGCACGAAACTGCAATCATCAGGGGTTTAATTTGAATCAATTAAATCATCAATCATTAAATGCCTTTTAAAAATCCGCAAATCATCAAAATATAATAATGCTTATTGGATATAATATTTAAATTTGCTGAATAAGGATTGATATTTCGATGAGTATTATAATGAATTTCTGTTATCATTTCTGTTTGATTTTGCTACGGACTTAAATAGCATCTTAAACAATACGAGCGAACTAAAACTGGTCCCTATAAATCAGGGTTACGAATTAAAACTTAAGAATAAATGAATTTAGCTTCGCATAATAAACTCGTTTCCTTTATATGGTCAATTGCAGACGATTGCCTGCGGGATGTTTACGTTCGCGGTAAATACCGTGACGTGATTTTACCTATGACCGTGCTTCGCCGCATCGATGCTTTGCTCGAAATCACCAAGGATGCTGTGCTCGAAGAAATGTCATTTCAAAAAGATGAAGCCGGTCTCACCGAATGGGACCAGGGTGGACTGACACGGGCTTCAAAATATGTTTTTTACAACACCAGTCAGTGGACTCTGCAACGTTTGCACGATACTGCAACCAACAGCCAGCAGATGTTACAGGCCAATTTCGAAGATTACCTGAATGGTTTCAGCGCCAATGTAAAGGAAATCATTGATAAATTTAAACTGAGAAGCCAGGTTGCTCATATGGCAAATAAAGATGTCTTGCTAAATGTCCTGGAAAAATTCACTTCTCCAAACATCAACCTTACCCCTTTCAGTAAAAACGATCCTGAAGGCCGCAAACTACCGCCCTTGACTAACCTCGGAATGGGTTATGTTTTCGAAGAGCTTATCCGTAAGTTCAACGAAGAAAACAATGAAGAAGCCGGTGAGCACTTTACACCCCGCGAGGTAATCAACCTGATGACGCACGTTGTTTTCGATCCGGTTAAAAATAACCTGCCTCCCGTAATGCTTATTTATGATCCTGCTTGTGGATCGGGAGGAATGCTTACAGAATCGCAAAACTTTATCCAGGATGATGATGGCGAAATCAGGGCTAAGGGCAAAGTTTATCTCTATGGTAAAGAGATTAACGACGAAACCTACGCCATCTGTAAATCGGATATGATGATTAAGGACAATGATCCTGAAAACATCAGGAACGGCTCTACCCTATCCACTGATGAATTTATGGGTACCCACTTCGATTTCATGCTCTCCAATCCACCTTACGGAAAGTCCTGGGCCAGTGAGCTGAAATACCTTAAGGATGGCAAAGATGTAATTGATCCTCGATTTATAGTCAACCTCAACAATTATTGGGGAATGGAAGAACCTGCTGATGCAACGCCCCGCTCTTCCGATGGTCAGCTACTCTTCCTGATGGAGATGGTGAATAAGATGAAACCGCTTTCCCAAAGTCCAAGTGGTTCAAGGATTGCATCCGTTCATAACGGTAGTAGTTTGTTTACAGGCGATGCCGGCGGCGGCGAAAGCAACATACGCCGGTATATTATCGAAAACGATTTGCTGGAATGCATTATCCAAATGCCTAACAACCTTTTTTATAATACCGGCATCACAACTTACATCTGGGTGCTTTCTAACAACAAAGCTCCTCATCGCAAAGGCAAGGTTCAGCTTATTGATGCAGGGCAGTTATTCCGCAAACTGCGTAAAAACCTTGGCGCCAAGAACTGTGAATTTGCACCGGAACATATCACCGAAATTGTTAACACATATCGTGATATGCTCCTCATTGAGCGCCAGGGCGAAGAAGGAATTGCCAGCCAGGTATTCGACAATTCCGATTTTGGATATTACAAAGTAACCATTGAGCGGCCAAAGCGACTTAAAGTGCAATTCACGGCTGAACGCATTTCCGAACTCCGTTTCGACAAATCCCTGCGCGAACCCATGGCCTGGGCATACGAAACTTATGGCGAATCAATTTATATCGATTTGCCAAAACACCAGAAAGATATCCTCGAATGGTCCGAAAAACAGGAACTGGATCTCAGTGCGAAACAAAAGAAAGCCTTGGTTAGCCCTGAGCTTTGGCTCAAACAACGCAATTTGCTTTCTGCCGCCGATTTTTTAATGCAGGCAATCGGCAACAAAGAGTACAACGACTTTAATGTGTTCACTGTTATTGTAGATGAAGCATTAAAAAGTAAAAGTATAAAACTCCAGGCATCGGCATTAAATGCCATCCTCAATGCAGTAAGCTGGTACGATTCCTCTGCCGAAAAAGTCATTAAAACAGCCGTTAAACTTAATGGCGACAAACTTGAAAAGCTTCTCAGTCACCTTTCATGCCGGGAATCCCAATTACCCGACTTCGGTTTCTTCCCAACGGGTAAAAAGAGTGAATACCTGCAGTACGAAACCGAAAGCGATTTGCGCGATACCGAAAATGTACCACTCAAAGAAAATATCTACGATTATTTTCTGCGCGAAGTAAAACCTCATGTTACCGAAGCATGGATTAACCTGGATGCAACAAAAATCGGTTATGAGATCAGCTTCAATAAATACTTTTACCAGCATAAACTACTCCGGAGTATTGAAGATGTAAGTGCCGATATTTTAACATTGGAGCAGGAAAGCGATGGTTTGATTCGTGAAATATTGAACATGTCGTGAGCTGTGATTCGAAATTGTCGCTTTGCCATGGCGACTTTAATTAAAAACCGGTTGGTATGGAAATAGCAATTAACCAAAGAGAAATTGAAAACCGGATTTTCACTTTTCGGGGTATTCAGGTGATGATTGACAGAGATTTGGCTGAGGTATATTCAGTGGAAACAAAGGTACTCAATCAGGCAGTGAAGCGTAATATCGAAAGGTTTCCTGAGATTTTCAGATTTCAATTGACTGAAAATGAGAAAAATGAACTGGTCACAATTTGTGACCGGTTTAAACTATTAAAACATTCTTCTTCGCTTCCTTACGCCTTCACCGAACAAGGTGTGGCCATGCTCTCAGCGGTACTACGAAGTGAGACAGCAGTTAAGGTTAGCATACAGATTATGAATGCCTTTGTTGAAATGCGTAAAATGGTTTTGGGAAACGCCGCTCTCTTTCAGCGATTGGATAAGGTTGAACTCAAACAAATGGATGCCGACCAAAAATTTGAACAACTTTTTAAAGCATTGGAAAGCCGGGAACAACAACCCGAAAAAGGCATTTTCTTCGATGGGCAGGTTTTTGATGCGTATGTATTTGTTTCGGACCTTATTAAAAGAGCAAAAACCAACATTATTCTGATTGATAATTACATTGATGAAACGGTGCTGGCTATATTGGCAAAGCGAGCACAGGGAGTTACTGCAACCATTTACACTAAACAAACAGGCGCCCAACTGCAATCGGACCTGAACAAGCACAACCATCAGTATCCAGCCATTGAAATAAAAACTATTGCCAAAACCCACGACCGTTTTATATTGCTCGACCAAAAGGAACTCTACCATTTAGGCGCCTCGCTGAAAGATTTGGGTAAAAAATGGTTTGCCTTTTCACGAATGGACGATTTTGCCAACGAAATCCTTAACCGATTACAGCACAATGAGTAAAATAAATAAATACGAAGCATACAAACCATCAGGAGTTAAATGGTTGGGGGAGATTCCGGAACATTGGGAATGCACCAGAATGAAACATCTTTTTAGGGACTATTCTGAAAAAAACAAACCTAATGCAGAATTATTATCTGTCACACAAGACCAAGGAGTTGTTCCAAGAACTTGGGTTGAAAATAGAATGGTTATGCCTAGTGGGGCTTTACAATCATTTAAATTCATTAATCAAGGAGATTTTGCGATTAGTTTGAGGTCTTTTGAAGGAGGCCTGGAATATTGTCTGCATGATGGAATCATCAGTCCAGCTTATACCGTATTAAAATCCAAAAGAGAAATTAATAATCAATTTTATAAATACTTGTTTAAGAGTTTTTCCTTTATTTCTGAATTGCAAACAAGTGTAGTTGGTATCAGGCAAGGTAAAAATATTAGTTACCCTGAACTTTCATATTCATTCTTACCAAATCCTTCTCTTTCCGAACAAACCGCCATCGCCTCCTTTCTCGATCGCAAAACCACTCAGATAGACCAGGCAATTGCTCAAAAAGAACGAATGATTGAGCTTTTAAAAGAGCGCCGACAGATTCTCATCCATAATGCAGTTACCCGTGGCCTTAATCCCAATGCAAAAATGAAAGATAGTGGGGTTGAATGGATTGGGGAGATACCGGAGCATTGGGAGGTTAAAAGGTTGAAATATCTAGGAAAAATAAAATATGGGCTTGGACAACCTCCAAAAGAAATTGAAGATGGACTTCCTTTGATTAGAGCTACCAATATAGAAAGAGGCAAGATTGTCGAAAAAGGACTTGTATTTGTCGATCCTGAAGACATCCCTTGGGACCGAGACCCCGAATTGAAAGAGAATGATATTATTGTAGTAAGAAGTGGAGCTTATACTGCAGACTCTGCAATTATACCAAAAAAATATGAAGGTGCGATCGCAGGATACGATATGGTGATTACGCCTAAACTAATCAATCCATTATTTTTGAGTTATGCATTATTGTCCAAATACGTTTTATTTGATCAATTGTATCTTTTACGTTTGAGGGCAGCACAACCTCATTTGAATGCTGAGGAATTAGGCGCAACACTAATATTATTTCCACCCCCTAAAGAGCAGGAATTAATATCTCATCACATTGAAGCTTTTACTAAAAAAATCACTACGGCCATTTCCCTCAAAGAAAAGGAAATTGAAAAATTAAAAGAATACAAAGCCACCTTAATAAACTCAGCGGTTACGGGTAAAATAAAAGTGTGTAAAATATCTGAACCTTAATTTTAGGAAACAAACATTTGTAGCCAATTGAAAATAGCTAACATATCCTAACTAAAAAAACACGAAATGAGCGCATATAGAGGTAGTAAAAGATGGATTCTTGAAATGATAAGCTCAGATAATTTTCTTGCCATTATTAATTCTCTTATTCAAGACACCGGTGCTATTCTTACAAATGAAGATACTTGGCTTCCCATAGGGCTAAAAGATCCCAGAGAAGCACAACTGAAAAACTTTTTGAGAGATAACTTTAGACCGGAATTATATACTGAAATAGCTAGTTGGTGGCTACACGCTGACACTACAACCCCTAATTGGGATTTGATTTCCACCTGCAATATTGATGGAAAGAGGGGAATATTATTGGTTGAAGCAAAAGCACATTGTGGCGAATTAAATGAAGAATCACATGGTAAAAAGTTGGATAAAGATGCATCAGAAAACTCGATAAGAAACCATATAAGAATTGGTGAAGCAATTAGGGAGGCAAAGGAAGGGATCAACAGAACAGTTCCCGGAGTTACAATTTCAAGAGACAATTGCTACCAATTTTCAAACCGGGTTGCTCATGCCTGGTGGTTAGCTACGAATAATATTCCGGTTGTCCTGCTTTATTTGGGTTTTCTCAATGCAGAAGATATGAATTACAACAGGAGAATACTTTTCGAAACTCCAAAAGATTGGAAAAATTGCTTTACAGAACATGCCGCAAAAGTTGGAGTAGCTGAGAATGTGCATTGGGTTGATTGTGGTGAAAGTAAGTTTATGATTATCTGTGAGAGTCTGCAACAAGAACAGGAATGATTTTCTTGAAAATTAAAAACAAGCACTCACAAACTGCGCTAAAGTTAGAGAATTGAAAAATAGATGGAATACAAGGTGAATTTGATTAACAGTGCAGTTACGGGTAAAATAAAAGTGTGTTAATATGAAAAAAATATGTTTGTTAATGGGTGGACCAGGCAGTGGTAAAACATCAACCATGCAGGAATTGCAATCAATGGATATTTCTCATTATTCTATCGGAGCCATGTATCGTGAGCTATCCGGGCAACATTCTGATTTAGGAAATGAGATTAAAAACCATATTGATAAAGGGCAGGTAGTTCCTATTCAAATTGCACAAAAAGTAATTGAACACTTTATCCATACTGGAAAAGAAACTATTGTTATCGATGGTTATCCCCGCGATATGGAACAGCTTCACATGCTTAATAATGCCATTAAAGGGAAAGCAGAACTTTGTAAGGTTATTGAACTTATGGTTGACGAACAGGAAGCCATAAAACGCATAACCAACAGGGCGCGGGGTACCGATGACGACCCAGCGTTATTTAAAGAAAGAATGCGGGTGTATGAGGATGAAATTGCGGA
Source organism: Chitinophagales bacterium (assembly GCA_038251675.1). Taxonomy (GTDB): domain Bacteria; phylum Bacteroidota; class Bacteroidia; order Chitinophagales; family Chitinophagaceae; genus Ginsengibacter. The sequence continues at coordinate 9,115 of JBBSBD010000156.1, forward strand.
AATTAGAATGTACTATAAATCACAGAATAAATACATCAGCATCGACAGCAATGTTAAATTATCAGAAACCGCTGAAAAATTGCGAAGTATTATAACTACATTATAACTACGATGGATCACTCCAATAATATTATTCTTGTTACGTTCGACCAGCACCGGATTGATTATCCAACAATGTCTTATTCCGTAGCATCCATATTGGCTACATTAAAGCGCTATAATATTCCTGCTTCGCATTACTCATTCGATATCAGAGATTTTAAGACAACGAAAGTCGGGCACATGCCTATTGAAATACTGAATTTATATGAAATTACTGAATACTTAAAACGATTCAGCTGTATAGCATTTGGAGTTTCCCGTTGGAGCGATACATTTGCATACATGCTCATCAGACGTTTAAATGACTCAGGCTATAAAGGAAAAATAGTGGTTGGCGGCTATGAAATTACGGCTATGAATGAGAATCATCCAATTACAGGTATTCTTAACATACAGCACTTTATACAGGGTTATTCTGAAAAGCCTTTGGTAAAGCTCATGCAAGGCAAGTACACGGATGATCAGAAGTTTATCAGGGAAGAGCTTGATCCGGAATATTTGTTCTCGCCCTATGCTGAAGGAATACTAAATACCTACAACCGCAAGATATATTGGGAAACTAAAAGGGGATGCACATATCACTGTGGATTTTGCGAGTGGGGAAATGCACACACGGGAATGTTATCCTTAAATACTGAAACCATTGAACGGGATATAGAAATCTTTTCGCAAAGCACTATCGACGAAATAAATATTTTGGATGCAACCTTTAATGTCAAAAACGATTACCAGGGTATCCTTAATAAACTTGTCAATCGGACTAATTCGAAAATAACATTCCAGGCGCGCTTTGAAGCGTTAAAACCTGAGTTCCTTCAGTTTTGTGCGTCACACAAAGAACGGTTGCATTTAGAATTTGGCCTGCAAACCATTCACAAAAATGAGATGAGGGTAATCGGACGAGAAAATAAAATCAGTTTGATTAAAGAAAAGTTGCATGAATTAAATCATCTGGGCATTGATTATGAGGTAAGTATCATTTATGCTATTCCTGGTCAAACCATCACATCTTTTATTGACACGCTTGAATTTTTACGTGTTAACCAGTGCCAAAAAATTATGGCTTATCCATTACAAATTCCTATTAACTCAAACCTTGAAAATAAAATTAAAGATTATCAAATACGCTTTAGGGAAGACGAATTCTATGTAAAATCGGTGGCTTCCAGTTTCTCTTTTACCAAAGAAGAAAGAGAAGATATGGACCAGATAGCCTTATCACTTGTTCACGCACAAAAACCTTCAGGTATAATTCCTAAGTATTTGTCTAAAATTGAAAATGCTCAATTTCAGTATGAATTCAACAGTGTTTATTTTCAAAATCGCGGGAAGTTGTCTGAACCAATAGTTTTAAGAATCGGTGGCATAGATACTTGTTTTTATGATGCTACTAGTGTTGAAGACATTGCTTCAAATGGCCTCGATCCAGTTTTTTTTCCTAAACAACTTTCAGAAAACAATAAAAGAGTACAGCCGGAAAATTTTTATTATAAAGTTGTAATTGGTGAGAGTGGGCATTTTTATACCTATGGCGATTTTAAAAGAGAGGATCATGCATAAGTTTAAGGATATGGTACATGATACCGCACATGATACCGGACATGATACCGCACATAATACCGGACATAATACCGGACAAGTTACTGGAGAGCCTACCGGACAAGTTACTGGAGAACCTACTGGAGAACCTACTGGTGAAACTACTGGAGAAACTACCGGAGAACTTGCCGGAGAACCAGGTGGAGAACTTGCAAGAAAACTTCATGAGGGTATCAAAAGAGCAGTTTTAGTAATGGATGGCGAATTGAAGAGAACTGAGATACAGGAAATACTGCAATTGAAACATCAGGAATTTTTTAGAGACAATTATCTTATTCCCGCAATGGAAGAAGGATATATTGAAATGACCATTCCGGAAACGCCAAACCACCCAAATCAAAAATACCGCTTAACCTCTAAAAGAATGGCTTTACAACAACTACTGAAAAATAAAAAATAACCATGACCAGCCAAACCAATGAACAAGCCCTCGAATCAACCATCGAGAAATGCCTTACCGGCATTTGCCTTGAAGAACTCAAAGCACAGGGCCATGCAGATTCTTTTTCGGAACGTGCCGAAATCTATCGGGCTGGCAATGGCTATTATATGGGTTCACCCAATCATTTCAGCTCTAAATATGCTATCGATGAACACCGTTTCTGGCATTTCCTTGAAACCACTCAGCCCGCTGAACTTGCAAAACTTCAAAAACAATCCGATTACAAACTCAAAATCCTTGAACGCCTCGATCGCATTATCAGGAAATATGGCGTACTGCGACCGTTGCGCAAAGGCCTGGATGTAGATGATGCACATTTCACACTGTTTTATGTAATGCCTCTTGCTTCAAGCAGCCAGGCAGTAAAGGATCATTTCGAGCAAAACGAATTTAGCGTTACCAGGCAGGTAAGATATTCCTTAACTCATACCGGCGAGGAAATTGACATGGTGCTTTTCGTTAATGGTCTTCCCATATCAACGCTCGAATTAAAGAACCATTGGACAGGGCAAAATGCCAAAGTCCATGGCCAGAATCAGTATAAATTTAAAAGAGACATTACTCAGCCATTGCTTCAGTTTGGCCGTTGTGTTGTTCATTTTACAATCGATACCGACGAAGTTTATATGACTACCAAACTCGAAGGTGCCGGAACATTCTTTTTACCGTTTAACCTGGGCAACAATTTTGGTAAAGGAAATCCGCCCAATCCTTTCGGCCATAAAACAGCCTATTTGTGGGACGAGATATTTACCAGGCAAAGCATTGCCAATATTCTGCAACACTTTGTTCGTTTCGATGGAAAGGATACCGATGCATTAAGCAAAAAGACCTTGTTCTTTCCACGTTACCATCAATTGGATGTTGTTCGCAAACTAATTGACGATGCCAGTAAAAAGGGTGTTGGACAAACATACCTCATTCAGCATTCAGCCGGTTCGGGCAAATCCAATTCCATTACCTGGGCTGCTTACCAGCTCATAGAAACATACCCCGAAAACAAGGATACAAGAGGAGGCAAGGGCATTGAAAATCCTTTATTCGATTCTGTGATTGTAGTAACCGATCGCAAACTGCTGGATAAACAATTGCGGGAGAATATTAAGGAATTTTCGGAAGTAAAAAATATTGTAGCACCGGCATATTCATCAAAGGATTTGAAGGAAAGCCTCGAACGAGGTAAGAAAATTATCATCACCACTATTCAGAAATTCCCATTTATTGTTGATGGAATTGCCGATCTGAGCGACAAATGTTTCGCAGTTATTATTGACGAAGCACACAGTTCGCAAAGTGGCTCCGCTTCCGACAATATGAACAGGGTTATGGGCCGTCCGGAAGATGGAGATGAGGAAGTTCCTGATGCACAGGACCTGATTCTGAAAGCAATGAGAACGCGCAAAATGAGGGGCAATGCCTCATACCTTGCATTTACGGCTACCCCAAAGAATATAACACTCGAAAAATTTGGGGTACATCACCCGGATGGTAAATTCCGGCCTTTTCATCTGTATTCCATGAAACAAGCCATTGAAGAAGGATTTATCCTCGATGTGCTGGCGAACTATACTACCTATCAGAGCTATTACGAAATCCAGAAATCCATTGCAGAAAACCCACTCTTCGATACGTTAAAAGCACAGAAAAAATTACGCAGGTTTGTTGAGCAGCACAGGTTGACTATCGGCATTAAAGCTGACATTATGCTTGATCATTTTATTACGAAAGTGGTAAATACCAAAAAGTTAAAAGGAAAAGCGAAAGCTTTGGTTGCAACCCAAAGTATTGAATCTGCCATAAATTATTACTTCGCCATTCGTCAAATTCTGAACGAGAAGGGCAACCCGTTTAAAGTTCTGATTGCATTTTCCGGAAAAAAGACCGTCAACGGAATAGAATATTCTGAAGATGGTATCAATGGGTTTGCTGAAAAGGACACCAGGGACAAATTTAATACCGACGAATACAGAATGTTGATTGTAGCCAACAAATATTTAACAGGTTTCGATCAGCCTAAGCTTACTTCAATGTATATTGATAAAAAGCTTCAGGGAGTTCAGGCTGTGCAGGCAATTTCCAGGCTCAATCGTGCAGCCGATAAACTAGGTAAGAAAACTGAAGATCTGTTTGTCCTCGACTTTTTTAATTCAATTCAGGAAATTAAAGAATCCTTCGATCCTTTTTATACGTCAACAACTTTGAGCAAAGCAACTGATGTTAATGTTTTGCATGAACTTAAAAGTCATCTGGATGGAATAGGGGTTTATGAGTGGTCAGAAGTGGAGTTATTTGTTGAAAAATACTTCAGTAATGTAAATGCACAGGAGTTAAGCCCGATAATTGATATAGCCGCTGAGCGTTTTAATTCCGGACTTGAACTTGATGATGAAGCAAAAGCCGATTTTAAGATCAAAGCCAAACAATTTGTTAAAATTTATGGGCAAATGGCTGCCATCCTACCTTTCGAAGTATTGAACTGGGAAAAACTGTTCTGGTTTCTTAAATTTCTGATTCCAAAATTAATCATCAATGACCCTGTAGCCGACGCTTTGGATGGGCTTTTAAATTCAGTCGATCTGTCAACCTATGGCTTGCAGCGGGTTAAATTAAATGAATCCATCGAACTCGACGCAGACGAATCCGAGCTAGATCCCCAAAATCCAAATCCCAGGGGAGCAGGCGAAAAACCTGAAGAAGATCCTCTCGATCTGATCATTCGGAGTTTTAACGAACGCTGGTTCCAGGGCTGGGAAGCCACACCCGAAGAACAAAGAGTTAAGTTCGTCAACATTGCCTCTGATATGCGTTCTCATCCGGATTACAACGAAAAATATGCCGAGAATCCCGATTCACAAAACCGCGACATAGCCTTCACGAAAATATTTGATGATGTTATTTCCAAGCAACGCAAGAACGAACTCGACCTCTACCGGCTCATTTCGAAAGATGATGCATTTAGGTTAGCCATGCTCGAAACAATAAAGAGAATGCTGGATATAAAAGCGGCTTAATTTGGATGACAGTTTTACGTGCTTCGATACCCAATCTTGAAGAATTTGGAAAGAATAATTTGTGGTTTTTGTAACAGGCAGTAACAATATGGATCTTAACGAAACAAAAGAAATTTACGACCAGCTTTTATCTTCCAGGCATCAGTCCTTTGTCAATTCTTTGGCCAAATCTGCCGTCCGATACGCTCGCATACGAGTTGACTGGTTACTTTCTGACCAGGAAGAACGGAATGAACTGGAAGCAGAACGTACCGCATCACATACTGCATTTATCTCTACCTGCGATATTTTAAGCCGTAATATGCTCAATTCAGGCGAAGACAATAGCTGGCGAACTCAAATAGGTAACAACCGTAAAGATATCGGCGACTTTGCTTGTTTAATACATGCG
>JBBSBD010000157.1:0-14636 GCA_038251675.1 Chitinophagales bacterium
ATCGGGGGCATAGGAATGAGCGCTCTTGCTAAATATTATTTAAGCAGGAATGCCGCAGTAAGCGGTTACGATAAAACGGCAACATTGCTTACGAAGGAAATGGAAAGTGAGGGTATAAAGATACATTACGAAGATAGCATTGATATGCTCGATAAGAATGCACAATTAATAGTGTATACGCCTGCGGTTCCTAAAGATCATAAAGAATATAATTATTACCTGGCCAATAATTATGAGATGGTAAAGCGAAGTAAGGTACTTGGTGAAATAACCAAGTCGTCTTTTAGTATTTGCATTGCAGGCACTCATGGAAAAACCACCATTAGTACTATGGTAGCTCATATTTTGCGGCATACGGGTTTTGGATGTAACGCATTCCTTGGAGGTATTTCGGTGAATTATGATACCAATTTTTGGAGCAGTGCTAATAATGTTTCGGTCGCCGAAGCTGATGAATACGACAGGAGTTTTTTGCAATTATCTCCGGATATAGCAGTCATCTCTGCGATGGACGCGGATCATCTGGATATCTATGGCACCAAAGAAAATATGGTGCAAGCTTTCGTTGATTTTTCCGGTAAAGTAAAGCCGGCTGGTCTCTTATTAACAAAATACGGACTTGCAGGTAATAACTTTACTGCGCCTCATCATTTACGTTACAGCCTTCAAAATGATGCAGCCGATGTGTATGCATCTAATGTGACTATGCACCACGGAAGTTATGAGTTTGACGTGATGACCAAAGACTGGATGCTTGATAATGTAAAGCTCAATATGGGTGGAATGCACAATGTGGAAAATGCAGTAGCGGCGATCATGATTGCACATCACCTGGAAATTGACCCCGTAAAAATTAAAAAAGCAGTTGAAGATTTTAAAGGAGTAAAAAGAAGATTTGAATACATTATCGCTCCTCCCCAGCCAAATAATGAAAAAGGATTTTATCAAAATGCCAATGATAAACAGCCCGTAATTTTTATTGATGATTATGCGCACCATCCGCAGGAATTAGAAGCGCTTATAAAAAGTGGAAAGAGTTTGTTCAGTAAAATGAAATGTACGATAATTTTTCAACCACATCTTTTTTCCAGAACGAGAGACCTGGCTAATGAATTTGCAGAAGTGCTTGACATGGCAGATGAGATATTATTACTGCCTATTTATCCTGCCAGGGAGTTACCGATCGAGGGCGTAACCAGCCAAATGATTTTGGATAAGATGAAAAATGAAAATGCAAGTGTTGTGTCAGTTGAACAATTATTAAAATATCTCTCAGCCGGATACTTAACATCTATAGAGCAAAGTGTAAATGGTCAATTATTAATTACGGCAGGAGCAGGTGATATAGACCGTCTTATTGAACCAATAAAAAATATATTGACTGAAGGTCAATAGACAAAATGATAATAAAAAGTAAATACAAGCTTTCAAAAATTCTAACGGCCATGGTATGGATTTTACTTGGCTCGGGAACTATTGTATTGCTTGTAGCTGCTATTAGTAAACGAAATAATGAACACTGTCTTAAAACAAATATTGATATTACTGGTGTTCAAAATAATTTTTTTATCGACAAGGAAGATGTGACGGGAATACTAATTAAAGTGAATGGTGGTAAATTAGAAAATAAATCAATTCACAATATTGATCTTGCTTCCATGGAAATTGCTTTGCAAAAAGATCAATGGATCAGGAAGGTCGAATTATTTTTTGATAATAATAATGTGCTGCAGGTAAGGATATCAGAAAGGGAACCGATCGCAAGGATATTCACTTCATCGGGTGCATCATTTTATATGGACAGCTCTTTGAAAATACTTCCTTTAAGTGATAAGTTTTCTGCAAGGCTTCCGGTGTTCACGAACTTTCCCACAGATGTAAAAGTGCTTAAAAAAAGGGACAGCAGCTTATTGAGAGAGATAAAAACGCTTGGTGAATTTATTCAGGCCAATCCTTTTTGGATGGCACAAATCGAGCAAATTGATATAAATGAAAACCGAACTTTTGAGTTGACCCCAAAAGTTGGAAACCAGGTTATTGATTTTGGTAATGCAGATGACTACCGGGAAAAATTTGCAAAGCTCCTGGTTTTTTATCGCCGTATAGAAGCTGTTGAAGGATGGAATAAATATTCGGTGATTGATTTGAAATATAAGAACCAGGTGGTGGCTGTTAAACGGGGCTCCCAGGAAATAAAGGCGGATTCTTTGAGGGCAGTTCAAATTATGAAAACTATAATAGTCAACACTCAAAAACATGTAGACGATTCAACAAATATTCAGCTTCCGCAACCGGAAGATGATAACAGTACTATTAATAAGTCTTCGGAACATGATGATGTCTCATCCGAAGATGCAGGTGCCGCAAAAAAAATTGACGATAAAATTAATGGATCAATAAGTACAGAAAACAAAAAGCCCGAAACAGAAAAAAAGGCAGGAAATCTTTCAGTTGTTTCGGCAACCAACCCATCATCCTTTAAAAAACCAGGTCCTGCCCCTTCGAATAAAAAAATTATTAAACCGGCAGAATCACAAACGCCACAAACACAAAAAGAAAAACCAAAGGCAGTAATGCCTCCCAAAAATGACTATTAAAAGACATAACCAGCTGTCTTAATTGAATCAAAAAAACAGTACACAGACTCTCAATTTATTCGGCTTTTGCAAATAAAAATGAGCGTATAAAAAAACAAACAATGAACAACGAACAACCCATTATCGTAGGCCTCGACATCGGCACAACAAAAATCGCCGCAATAGCCGGTAGAAAAAATGAATTCGGCAAGCTTGAAATTCTTGGTTTTGGCCGGGCTAACAGCAACGGTGTGCAACACGGGATGGTGTTGAACATTGATCAAACCATTAAAGCCATACAAACTGCATTGGAAAATTGCTATGCCAGCAATCCAAATCTTCCGATCACGGAAGTGTATGTGGGTATTGCCGGGCATCACATTAAAAGCCTGCAAACACGTGGAGATATCGTGAGGCAAAATACGGATGAAGAAATAAAGCAGAGTGAAATAGATCAATTAATAAATGACCAATATAAAACTTACATACCTGCAGGTGACCAGATAATTGATGTGATACCACAGGAATTCACCGTGGATAATTTCCAAAATATTCCAGATCCGATAGGATATAGTGGTGTGAAAGTTGGCGCTAATTTTCACATTATTACCGGCGATAAGAATGCCATAAGAAACATAAACCGCAGTGTTGAGAAAGCAGGATTAATAACCAAAGATCTCGTGTTGCAGCCTCTTGCATCAGCCGCCGCGGTGATGTGCGATCATGATCTCGAAGCAGGTGTTGCCATTGTAGATATTGGCGGTGGCACTACGGACCTGGCTGTTTTTTATGAGGGTATTTTAAAACATACTGCAGTAATTCCTTTTGGTGGAGAAAATATTACCAACGATATAAAAACGGGTCTTGGTGTTTTAAAAACGCAGGCAGAACAAATGAAAGTTCAGTTTGGAAGTGCTCTTTCTGATGAAGCCAAATCAAATGCCTTCATAACTATTCCCGGTTTGCGTGGCATGGCTCCAAAGGAAATAAGTGTAAAGAATCTTGCGGGCATTATACAAGCTCGTATGAGCGAGATCATGGACTTTGTTTCTTATCATCTGAAACAGGTAGGACTTGATAACCGGCTTCTTAATGGCGGAGTTATTCTTACGGGAGGCGGGTCACAACTTAAACATTTGATACAACTTACAGAGTATGTAACGGGATTGAATGCACGAATTGGTTATCCAAATGAACATCTTGCTGCCGGCCACATTGAAGAACTCGCCAAGCCTATGTATTCCACTTGCCTGGGGTTAATATTAAAAGGCTATAATGATTATGAAAATAAGAGAAAACAATTTGAACTGGAATACCAAAAAATTGCGGTGCCTGCAAGCCTGCAACACAAAAGTGTGGATGAAACTTTAGATGTGTTCCCTGATAAAAAACAAGTAACCGTTAAGTCCCGTAAAACCTTGAAAAGCTTTATGGATTCATTTAAAAATGGCTTGATAGAAATGTTTAAGGAAGAAGGTGATTCTGAGTTGTAAAGCCCTATCCCCGACGCGGCGGGGTAAACAAAAAAAATATTCATTGTGAGTAAAAACGATTTTCAAATAATAAATGCCAATGCTCCGGTTTCGCGATTTTTCCGGAGGTTGTTCAACGAGCTCTTACGGAGAGGTAAGGCTTAATTTTTTTAATTATACAAACCCATACCAAGTCTCGTTCCCTCTCCGCCGCGGCGGAGAGGGGTTGGGGTGAGGCCTTAATTTTTAAGACATGATACATTTTGATTTGCCTAAAGAACAATCATCTATTCTAAAAGTAATAGGAATAGGTGGCGGTGGCAGCAATGCTGTTAACCACATGTACAGCCAGAACATAGATGGCGTAAACTTTATTATTTGCAATACTGATGCGCAGGCTATTGCTAATAGCAAGGTGCCGAATAAAGTGCAGCTTGGCCCTCATTTAACCCAAGGGCTCGGTGCAGGTGCCAATCCGCAAATTGGCCGTGAAGCGACAGAAGAAAGCCTTGAAGAAATAAAACGGATTCTTGAAGTAAATACAAAAATGGCTTTCATTACCGCGGGAATGGGCGGCGGTACCGGCACCGGCGGCGCGCCTATTATTGCAAAAATTTGTAAAGATCTTGGAATCCTCACAGTTGGAATTGTTACTACTCCATTTGCTTATGAAGGCAAAAAAAGAATTGCCCAGGCAGAAGAAGGCATTAGCAAATTAAAAGATCATGTTGACACGCTTCTTGTAATAAGCAATGATAAGCTAAGGCACCAGTTTGGTAATCTCACGATGAAGGCGGCCTTTAGTAAAGCGGATAACGTATTGGCAACAGCGGCAAAATGCATTACTGATGTGATAAATAGTACCGGCCAGATAAACGTTGACTTTGCGGATGTGTGCACGGTTATGCGTAGTGGTGGTGTAGCAATACTTGGCAGTGCGGAATGCGAAGGAGAGAACAGGGCGCAGCTTGCAATTGAGCAGGCGCTTAATTCACCCTTGTTAAACGACAATGACATTCGCGGTGCGAAATGGATATTAATAAATATAAATTCAGCCGAAGGCGATACAGAGTTTACTATGGATGAAGTGGAAACGATACAAAATCATTTATTAAGCCAGGCCGGTGAAGATACCGATGTGATATTAGGTTTGGGATATGACAATACTTTAGAAAATAAAATAGGGATAACGTTGATCGCAACAGGCTTTGAGCACAAAGATCCCTTTGACAGAAAAGCGCCCGCCAAAGAGGAAAAGAAAGAAGATGAAAAAATTGTAATGGTTCTTAAAGAGGAAGATGATAAAAAGAAATACAGGCAACCGGTTTTTGTATTTGATGATAAAAAGCAAGAGCCTGAAATAGATTCTAAAGTGGAAGACGATGATTTAAATGATGTGGACAACATTGTTGAGCAAAAGGGCTTCAGGACGGTGAAAGAAGAAGATGTAATATCATTTGTACCTGGCGAACAATTAATTGAAAAGGAAATGGCCCCGAAAATGGTAGAAATACCAGGGAATGTACCCGTAAAAATACGGGAAGTAGATGAGGAAGTTACTGTTGATAAATCGGACGAAGGTGTTATACATTTCATATTATCTTCGGAACCTGATCCGATACTTTCGAAAGCCAGCCAAAACAATCCGAAAACTGCGGAGACTGCAAGTCTCAAAAATCAATCGAATAAAAATAATAATAGTAAAGAAGCTAGCGCCGCCCCAACGTCAGGCGGTTATTTGGCAAAGCCTGTGCAGATTTATGCAGAGGACAAGCCTCAGTCGGAATCCAAACCTGTAGAGGAACCAACCCCGCTGATGATTTCAAAACAGGAAGACGAACCTGGTATTGAGATGCAGTTGGTGGTTAAAGATTCCCATGAGGCGACGGAGATTAAGGAAGACCCGAAAGTACACCAAACAATGCCCATCATGATGTCTTCTGTTGAGGAACCGCCGACGGTGGACGAAGCAGGAGAATTAAAGCGCCGGGCTATGGAGCGCATTGCGAAGTTGAGAAACCTATCGTTCAACGTTAATGCTGCGGATCCTAACAATGAGTTTGAGTCGGTTCCTGCTTACCTCCGTCGCAATATGGAATTACACAACTCCATTGCAGATGTAGAAAGTTTTTACAGCAACTATACGGTAAAGTCAGATGAAAATAATAAAGCCGAAATCAGCACCATTAATACATTTTTAGAAGGGAAAAAACCTGATTGAACTTGTAGAAGCGCGATGCGTCGCGTCTCTACAAGTTTAATGTTCATTGCATCCCCGGAGACGAAAGTTAGCCGGGGTTTTTGTTAATTGTTAGTATTCTTAAATTGAAAGAGTAATACTAACAAGTGAGTAAATACCTTTGTGGATAGATTAATTTTAAGAACCGTCACCGAACATTATGATTTTTAATGACCTCTACAATGCTTTGCTTAATAAGAATACACCAATGATTAGTTTACTGCAACCGGGACTTGCAGAAAGTGAATTGACTTCATTTTTACAAAAAGTAAATATCACTTTGCCACATGATGTATATGCTATATATGCATAGAGGAATGGAGTAGATGAAGATGCCTTGGAATCAAAAGCACTAAGTCAACTTGCGTTATTCCCCTTGGGGATATTTATTCCATTTGAGGTTGCTTTAGATGAATTTGTTACACATACTGAAGGTGGATATTGGGATAAAAATCTTTTCCCATTATTTGGTGGTGGCGGCGGCGATTACTACATAATCGATTGCCAGGAAGAAGGGTTACAGGTCACAAAAAAAATGTGAGATGAAATTAATGAAAGGTTTGACTTTTATTATTCTGTTTAATGTATACGCTAAATTTACTTATGCACAATTTGGAGTAAAAAATATTGTTCTAAGCGTAGAAGTTAAATGTATTGATTCGCAATATGTATTTATACCTCATTTAAGAATTCTTGATAATGAGATTATAAGAATCCACAAACGATTGTATTATGGCAATGAAGCAACTATAACAGCAGATTGCAAATTCTACTTACAAAAATTGGTTGGAAAACATTACCAAAATATTTACGTGTTTGCCTTATCACATCCTCTTCCTGACAAAAATTTTTATGAGTTTAATAATTTTACAAAAAGAAATTCATTAAAAGACACTGTCAATCTACAAGAATTTATAGGCTTGGATATTAACGAATATAGATTAAGTATAGAATTTTCTTATTACTCAAAAGGATTGCTAAGAAAAATAAACGCTGACTGGGTCACATTTAACGTTCTTTTTAAACCCAAAGGATCCATATTTGATTAACTAATTTAATCCCCCCGCTACCCGTAGTAACTTTTAATAATAAGAGAGCCAATCCATCTTTATTCGTAGAGACTTTAAATAAGAAAAGAGCTGCTGTCCTGAGTTTGCAACTCAGGACAAATACTTTATATTAGTAAGCACTATGAGTAAAGGAGGCTATAAAATATTCGACCAGGAAGGTATGTATTTTGTAAGTTTTGCAGTGGTTTTATGGGAGGACGTTTTTACAAGAAAAGAATACAAAGACATCATAATTGAAAGTTTACAACATTGCCAGGCAGAGCAAGGCCTTGTTATTTATGGATGGTGTGTTATGAGTAATCATGTTCATTTAATAATATCTGCCAAAGAAAATAATGTAAGTGATGTGCTAGGGAATTTTAAAAAATTTACAAGCAAAAAGTTAGTGGCTGCAATTCTTAACAATCCATCGGAAAGCCGTAAAGAATGGATGGTAAAAATATTTAAAGAGGCAGGAGAACTAAACAGCAGGAATAGTAACTATCAGTTTTGGAAACAGGATAATGAGCCCAAGATAATTTACACACCTGAATTTGCTGCACAGAAATTAGCATACATCCATAACAACCCGGTAGAAGCAGGCATAGTAGAAAAAGCAGAAGAGTATATTTATAGCAGCGCAAGAGATTATTATTATGGAAAGCAATGTGGCCTTATTAAAATTGAATTTTTATTTTAATGGGAAGTTTATAAGTCCTGAGTTACAAACTCAGGACAGCGCTACTTTTCAATTATAGTTAACTAAAGATAGCAAGGAGGTTAAAAGGCCCAAAGCTGACACAGAGCTTCGTATCAAAATCACTTCTTCACTATAAAAGCAAACCTATCCTTTAACTTTAAAAATCTTTTTTCAAAAAAATTATAGGATACAAATGCAGCAATCATGCAGCCAATAAAAGCTACGACAGTTAGTAATAAAAGAATAAGCGGGCTTTGCATATTGAGACCGGCTTTCTTAAAGGCAATTTCTGTAAAGGTGATCACGATTACATGAATGCAATAAAGTCCGTAGGTATAAATTCCCCATTTGCTTATTGACTTAAACGAAGACATTTTGAAAAAAGAATTCCTGGAAAAATTTTGTTCTAAGATTATCAGGCCGCAAACAAAAGCGATAACTATTCTTTCCAAAACCATAAGAGAGCCGGGAAAAATATTTTTGCGAAAAAGGAAAAGCGCAAGAGCAGCTATGTATAGAATTGCAATAGAAGTTTTTGCAAGCGATGCTATTTTACTTTTAAAGCGTTTGCTAAAAATAATATAATACGCAAACAGCCCACCCAACGCCATGTCGCCAATTACAGCAAGCGTATGAAATTGAAGCACTCTTTCATCATCATAATAAAAACAACGGAAAATAAACGAACCGCAAATAATGGCGTAGAGCAGCGGGCGATAATATTTTACAGGGAACAGACTTAACAGCAGCGGCCAGAATAAATAGAATTGCTCTTCAATTGCGACCGACCATAACACGGAAATGATTGCCGGTGCACCATTTTTCAGGAAATCAAAATTATTAAGAAATACAAAGTATGTCCATGGATGCGCCACCTCGAATACATCGCCGCCAATAAACTTTTTTAGCAAAGGATATAAGACAAGACCGAAAAAAATGCACAAATAAAACAGTGGCCAGATCCTTAAAATTCTTCTTACATAAAAATTCCCGACGTGTATTTTGCCTGTTATTTTTTTTTCCTGTATTAAAAGATAGGTTATAAGAAAGCCACTAAGCACGAAAAAAAAATTGACGCCAATCTCCCCATTTTGAAATAAAAACTTAGCGATGCCGGGTGCTGTTCCGGAAAGTGAATACCTCTCGAACAGAAGCACCCAAATATGAAAGAGATACACAACGAAGAAGCTCAAAAAACGCAAGCCATCGAGGTTTGGAAAAAATATTTTTTCTTTTGTACCAGTATTGGCAACCTTCTCCATTTAATTATTTTGGTAGTATAGGCTGAAAAATAGCGAAAAGTTTTAATTTCTATTTCTTTGTTGACTTTATAATTTGTAAAGAACTTCTTCCTGGCAATACTTCTGTTCCCACTCCCCTGGAGAGGGGGTGGGGTAAGGCTCTTCCTTCTGAAGCTACCAGGAAATAGCATGCACAACCTGCAGATGAAGAATTGAAAAAATTGCAGCAGCGATTACTAAATAATTTGATCGTAATTTGATATTCAATTATGAAAAAGACTTCACTCTATTTTTTGTTACTTTTTAGTTGCCTGTTTGCCGCCTGCACACAAACGAAATACAAAGAGCCAACAGTTAAAATAGAAACCAACTTCGGTGATATTATTGTAGAACTCTATCCTGAGAAAGCTCCAAAAACGGTTGCAGCTTTTCTTTCTTATGTGGATTCAGGATATTATAAAGAGAGTTCGTTTTACAGGGTGTTAAAAGAAGAAGACCAGCCATCAATTGCATTTAAATCTGAATTAATACAAGGAGGAATCTGGGGCATTAAAAACAAACTATTGGCAAGCCTGAAAGGAATACCGCATGAGAATACAAATGAAACGGGAATTCTCCATAAAGACGGCACCATTTCTTTGGCCCGCGGAGATACGGGCACAGCCACTTCGGAGTTTTTTATTTGCGTGGGCGACCAACCTGCTTACGATTACGGGGGCGCTGCAAATGCCGACAAGCAGGGATTCGCCACATTTGGAAAAGTGATAAAAGGAATGGAATATGTAAGGCAGATCCATTCACAACCCGATAATAATACCAGCTTTTTGCCACCGATAGAAATAATGAATATTGTTAGGCTATGATAAAATACAATATTATAAGACCATCCGACCATCTGAAAGATTTTATCTTTTATTTCTGGATACTTGAAAGTGATGAAGCATATACTCATTACTCAATGGCTGATGCATTCCCGGAGCTTTTATTTCATTATGATGGGCAGTTTGAAGAAATATTTCAAAATGGCAGAAAAGAAAAATCATTTATATCTGGTGTTCATGCCCAGGGTTCATTTCCGCGCCAGTTTCACATTGACAACAGCTTTGGAATTTTTGGTGTCTATTTATATCCACAGGCGATACCCATGTTGTTTAATCTTTCAGCAAAAGAATTAACCAATCAAATGCCGGGGCTTGATGACCTGCTGAACAATGAAGGAAAAGCCCTCGAAGACAAAATTATCAATGCCAAAAGCAATTGCTCGAGAGTAAAAATTATAGAAGAATTTATTGAGCGAAAATTATCATTAAATTATAAAAATGCATTACCGGTGTTCGATTGCATTAAATTTATTATTAAAAATAAAGAGATCATTAAAGTTAACCAACTAGCCAAGAATTATTTTTTATCAGAAAGACAATTCGAAAGACAGTTCCAGCAATTTGCAGGATTTAATCCAAAAAAATTTTTACGCATCGTTCGCTTTCAATCGGCGATGGGCCGGTATGGCGCGAATAACAAATCACTAACTGATATTGCTTATGAATGCGGTTATTATGATCAATCGCATTTTATCCATGACTTCAAAGAATTTTCCGGGCATCATCCCAAACATTTTTTCTCCGGAAATTCTGATGCTACTAAATGGCGTGACTAGTATGTCGGTTTTTTCCAATTTTTCATAAGTCAATCGAAATATTTTTGCTGTATTAATTAATCTTAAATTTTGAAAAATGGAAATTCCAAAAGGACACCAGGCTGTGATGCCATACCTCATCATAAGCGAAGCATCAAAATTCATTGACTTCACTAAAAAAGTTTTCAATGCAGATCTTACTTTCAGTAGTATGAGAGAGGATAATAAAACTATAGCTCATTCTGAAATTCAAATAGGCGGCAGCACAATTATGTTTTCTGAAGCCACAGAACGATGGACAAATAAATGCGGAGATTTTTTTGTGTATGTAGAAAATGCCGATGAGTCATACAATAAAGCAATTGAAAATGGTGCAACAACTCTTATGGAACTTTCAAATCAACATTATGGGAGAACCTGTGGCGTTACAGATCCGTTTGGGAATGTGTGGTGGATAACATCTGTAGTATCTTAAACCCCTGTTGGAAAGTTGAAATGCAAAAAAATCTTTAACGGTTGAAAATGCAAATGGAGTTAGAAGATCAGGTTGATTTTTTAAGACTTTACAATTTCAGTTTTTGATTTATTTATAACAGAGGTAATACTTGAAATTACGCCGGCAATATCAGAAAGGTCTGCAGGTACGATCATGGTATTATTCGTTTTAGCAAGTTTGCCAAATTCGTTAAGATACTGCTCAGCTATCCGCAGATTTACAGCATTCAATCCACCTTCTTCATTTATAGATGAAGCAATTTCCCGTATGCCTTTTGCAGTGGCAACCGCCACAAGTTCGATCTCGGCTGCCCTTCCGGTTGCTTCATTTATACGCTTTTGTTTTTCGCCCTCAGAGAAGGCTATCGTTTCTTGTTTCACACCTTCGGCACGATTTATTTTCGCTTGTTTGTCACCTTCCGATTCTGCAATTAATGCTCTTTTTTCACGCTCTGCACGCATCTGTTTTTCCATCGCATCTTTAATGCTTTGCGGCGGAGAAATATTTTTTACTTCGTAGCGGGATACTTTTATCCCCCATGGAACGCTTGCTTTATCTACAGCTTCCACGATAGTGCCATTCACGGTTTCACGCTCTTCAAAAGTTTTATCCAGTTCCATTTTTCCTATCACACTGCGCATGGTAGTTTGTGAAATTTGAATTACCGCAAACTTATAATTGTCTATTCCGTAAGAAGCCTTTTGCGGATCAATTACCTGCAGGTATAACACGCCATCTACTTCAACCGCGATATTATCTCGGGTAATGCATATCTGAGACGCTACGTCAATTGCCTGCTCCTTTAGGTTTTGTTTGTAAGATATTTTATCAATGAAAGGAATCAATATATGAAAACCTGCTTCGAGCGAACGGCTGTATTTCCCCAGCCTTTCTACTATATAAACTGAGCGCTGTGGTACTACTTTGAAAGTTGAGAGAAAGGCTATTAAAAGAAATATTACTAAGACTATAAGAATAATCGTTGATGCTGATATCATGATTTTTTAGTTGTTTTTACAATTAATAAAATGCTTTCATTTCCTGTAATAATTACATTTTCACCTTTCTCAATAAAATCTGTTGAAGCTGCCGGCCAGGTCGTTCCTTTAAAATCAACCTTACCATTTTCTCCCGGAGAAATTGGCGTTTCGGCGCGGGCAATTTTGCCCAGGAATTCATCTTCTAAAAGTTCCCTCGATGGATTTTTACCATAGATTAATTTTCTCACCCAGTTTCTTAATAAAAGTATGGTGAGTACCGAGCTAATAACAAAAATGATCAACTGGAAATTTATGGAGAGATCAAAAAATAAGGTAAGTATAGCAACGATCCATGCACCTATAGCAAAAAAGAAAAGTATAAGCCCCGGCACAACAAATTCCAACAGGAATAGAATAAACCCGATTACGAACCAGATAACGGCGGGTTGTTTTAGAATTTCCATTTGAGCAATCAATTGTTTTGGAGTATTTCAAATATAGATCAATAAAGCCAAATTGAGTAAATAGCCGGAACTGAAAGTAGTCCGGATGGTAACGCTACATTGCCTTCAATCGTAGCATGTATGAATTTTTATATACACCATCTTTTAATGAGCGTCCGCCGTCCGACCTGCGGTACTGACGGCTAGTTCAGGTCGGTACCGGAGGTCAGACCGGCAATGAGGGTATATAGCTTTATTTGATAAATAATTCTATGGATAAATAATTTCAAATATTTTTTTGGTTAAACTAAACTAATTAGTATTTTTGTCTAAATAAATTAGTGTACTATGCCGGTAGCAGGACAAAATTTAAAGTATCTACGCAAGCTTCGCGGGTGGACCCAGGAAGAATTTGCAAATAAACTTGGTATCAAGCGATCACTTGTGGGAGCTTATGAAGAAGAACGGGCAGAACCAAGGATAGATGTTCTCGAGATCGTTGGTGATATTTTTAAAGTAACTCTTGATGAATTACTGTTGCGTGATCTAACCGAAACAAAAGGCTCAAACTATCTTGCCAAAAGACGCCAGTTGAAAATGATGAGCGCCGACAGGAACATCATACATTTTGTTCCGGTAAAAGCGGCTGCCGGTTACCTCGCAGGATATGCCGACAGTGAGTTTATTGACGAGCTCAACACTTTCACATTACCCATGCTATCCGGTGGAAACTACCGGGCCTTCGAAATAATAGGAGATAGTATGATGCCCACGCCGAGTGGCAGTATTATCGTAGGTGAAAAAATTGAAAATATAGAAAATTTAAAAAGCAATAACGCCTATATTGTTGTAAGTAATAGCGAAGGCATCGTTTACAAGAGGGTGATCAAAAGCAATAAAAATAAAAGTAAGCTCACGCTTGTAAGTGACAATCCTGCATTTCAACCTTACCAGGTAAATACAGCAGACGTACTGGAAATGTGGCAGGCGCAGGCGGTAATAAATAAAGTTACGCAGCAGCAAAGATGGGATGTTGATTCATTGGTAAATCTTGTAAGCAACCTGCAGGACCAGGTGAGCACACTTAAGAAAAAAATGAATTAGGTTTGTAATTACTCATTAGATTTCGCTTCATTCTTACAATTAGAATGCGGCCGTACAGATACATCGATTAACCCGCCTGCCGGCGAGGCAGGCAATTAAAAAACACAGTCATGATTAAATTGCAGATTATTGGCAACCTTGGCAAAGATTGCATCCTTAAAGAAGTTAATGGGAAAAACGTGATCAATTTTAGTGTGGCGCACACTGAAAAATTTAAAGACTCAACAGGTGCACAAAGGGAACGTACAACCTGGGTTGAATGCGCTTTCTGGACAGACAGAACTGCTATTGCTCCTTACCTCAAAAAAGGTCAATTAGTATTTGCGGAAGGAACACCGGAAGCTGAAGGGTACATGAATAAAGAAAACCAGGCTGCGGCTACCTTAAGGCTGCGGGTTCGTGATATTCAATTATTAGGAGGCCGCACAGATAATAACCAGGAAAATGCAAATACAAACTCTTCATCATCTTCAGTTAATAAACCTGTTACTGCTGATATGGGTGAACCTGCAGATGATCTTCCTTTTTAGTAATACGGATTGTTTGTTTTAGTTTTTAGAGAGGCTGTCTTAAAAGCAAATTTAGGGCAGCCTCTTTTTATACCAGCCGTTATAGGTTGCTGCATAGGTTTTTATTTTGGTTGATTTTTAGTTATAGTTGCTTCATATAATTTTTGATAGTGCTTTACTTTGGATAAAAA
>JBBSBD010000158.1:0-14589 GCA_038251675.1 Chitinophagales bacterium
AAATATTTATGCCGACAATTGCCTTATAAGTAACTGCGGAAAAAATATACAGCTTACACTCGGTGGTGATTATTCTTTTGTGAACTGCACGGTTGTTTCTTATAGCAATTTTTTTATTGATCATAAAAATCCCGTTTTACAGGCAACAAATTTTGCAGAGCAGGATAACACAACATTTGTTTTCCCTCTTGACGCGACCTTTACAAATTGTATTTTTTGGGGAGAAGGTGGTTCTGTTGATAATGAAATTGTGATAACCAAAAACTCATCCGCATCATTATCGGCTAAATTTGATAATACAATATATAAAGTAAAGGATGTTGATCCTTTGGATGCCGTCTTCACAGGAAACATTTTGAAGAACACAGATCCTTTGTTTGATAGTGTTAATATTTCTAAGAATTATTATGACTTTCATTTTAAAAAAGATCTCTCTGCCCCTGCAATTGATAAAGGATCGGCGACACCATATACCACAGATCTTGATGGATATGCACGTGTAGGAATTCCCGATCTTGGATGTTATGAAAAATAATATCAGTATTCAATGTTTGTGATCTTTAGTTTTTTATCATCATTCATCTATTACTTATCTTTACTTTAAAAAAATGAAAACCTTATTTTTTGCATGCGCATCACTTTTCCTCTTGTCGTTTGTTATACCTTCTTCAACTTTTAGTTTTGTAAAATCTTCTATTTATCAATTTAAGGTAGATGGGCTTGAAGGCGGCACTATCGATTTCTCAAAGTTCAAAGGAAAAAAAATATTAGTTGTAAATACGGCATCCAAATGTGGCAATACACCCCAATATGATGACCTTGAAAAACTGTACGAGAAATACAAAGATAAACTCGTTATTGTTGGGTTTCCTGCCAATAATTTTGGCGCTCAGGAACCAGGTACGAATGATGACATCGCAGAATTTTGTAAAAAAAACTACGGAGTTTCTTTTCCCATGGCCGCCAAAGTTTCAGTGGCAGGCAATGATATTGCCCCTATCTATAAGTACATAGTAGCACAAGCCGAAGAAAATGGATTCAAAAACCCAATCGAATGGAACTTCACAAAATTTTTATTTGATGAGAAAGGAGAGTTCCTTACAGTTATTAATAACCGGGCACGATTAATCCCTGACAATCCTGATCCAAAAGGTAAAGAAGCCTACGATAAGCTATTAAAATACCTAAATTGATTTCCATAAGAATATCATTCTTAACCGGCTTGCTTTAAGCCGGTCGTAATTTTGTCTTACATGCAGTTTGAAAATGTTATTGGCCAAAAGGCAACAAAAAAACATTTAGTTGATCTTGTTCAGCAAAACAGGCTTAGCCACGCCTTACTGTTCCTGGGCAAGGAAGGAAGCGGTGCATTATCTCTTGCTCTGGCATTTTCTCAATATATTGTTTGCACTTCTGCAAAGCCTCGGGTGGCTGAAGAAAGCATTTCGATAGATTTGTTTGGAGCATCAGAACAAGATACGGTCATTATTAAAGATGAAATTGAAACCGTTCCTGTGGATTCATGCGGCACTTGCCCTGCATGTATAAAAGCGCAACAATTTATTCATCCGGACATACATTTTTCGTTTCCCGTAATCCCAAAAAAATCAGGAACTCCTCCAATAAGTGATGATTATATTTCAGAATGGAGAGAATTTATTTCTTCGTATCCTTATGGAAATGTATATGATTGGCTTCAATTTCTCGGCGCTGAAAACAAGCAGGGAAATATAACCGCCAAAGAATGTAATGAGATCAATCATAAGCTAAGTCTTAAAGCATTTGAAAGTGATTTTAAAATTTTGATTATGTGGATCCCGGAACTTTTAGGAACTTCCGGAAACAAACTTCTCAAGCTTATCGAAGAACCGCCGCCGGACACGCTATTTATATTTGTTGCTGAAGATGAACAGTCCATTTTACCCACGATTTTATCCAGAACACAATTAATCAATATCCCACTTCTTTTCAATTCGGAAATTGAAGAGTCTTTAATGACAAAGGAGAACGTTACTTCCGAACGGGCGGCGCAGGTTGCGGCGGTTAGTGAAGGCAACTACCGCGAAGCATTGCAATTATTGCAACATGCCGAAGAGGATTGGCAGGGAATAGCAAGGGATTGGCTCAACGCAATTTTAAAGAACGGTCCTGCCGCACAGATTAAATGGATAGATGTTGTAAGCCGTTTAGGAAGAGAAAAGCAAAAACAGTTTTTACGGTATTTTATTCACCTGCTGGAGCAGGCAATACGAGTACAGCATATCAACGATCCCGCTATACAGTTGAATATTTCTGAAAATGAAAAAGACTTTGCTTTGAGGTTAAATAAAATATGCAATATTGACCAGCAGGAAGCTATTATTAATGAACTGGACCGGGCCACCTTTTACATTGAAAGGAATGCCCATGCTAAAATGTTGTTCCACTCACTGTCTATCAGACTCTACTATATTATTAAAGATAATTCGCTAATTTTGATGGATTGAGGAAAATAGAATTTGACGCAGATGCTTAATAGCCTTTTGAACAAAAATTTTCAGCTATACGTGTTTTCAGTTTTTACCTGTAAAGCAGGTAGATTATATTTTTGCCAAATAAAAATCTTAGAGCTGTTTTCTCTGATTAGGTAAATAATAACGAAGATTCATTATATAGCCATTGCTGTAGAATTCATCTGCTTAGGATAATCCTCATTTTTTTTATTTTTTGAACAAATTTTTCAACCTATAATATGAGTTGTACAAGTTGCAGTACGGGAAAACCCGGAGGATGTAAGAGTAATGGCGGATGTAGTACGGGCGGATGCAACCGGATGAATGTGCACGATTGGCTTGCGAATCTTCCATTTAGCGATCCTGAAAGTAGTTGCCGCATTGTTGAAGTATCATTTAATCAGGGTAGCAGGAAAGATTTTTTTCGTAATAATTCTTTGCAATACTTTGAAAAAGGTGATATAATAGCGTTGGAAGGCGTAAGTGGTTTTGATGTAGGAACAGTGAGCCTTACGGGAGAATTGGTACGTCTTCAATTAAAAAAGCATGGATTGAAAGAAGATAGCGCCGACATAAAAAAAATCTTAAGGTTTGCTACAGATCACGACATTATTAAATGGAAAGAGACCAAGGCACGGGAACATGAAGTGCTTATGCGAAGCAGGGCAATCGCAAGGCAACTAAATGTTGACCTGAAAATGGCGGAAGTAGAAATTCAGGCAGACAGCCGCAAGGCCACCTTCTTCTACATAGCTGACGAGCGTGTTGATTTCCGCGAACTCATTAGAGTATATGCATCTGAGTTTAAAGTAAAGGTAGAAATGCGGCAGATAGGTGCACGGCAGGAAGCAGGGAAAGTAGGCGGCATAGGAAGTTGCGGTCGCGAATTATGCTGCAGTACCTGGCTTACAGATTTCAAAAGTGTTAATACCAATGCAGCCCGGTATCAAAATCTCAGCATAAATCAAACGAAGCTCAGTGGCCAATGCGGCAGGCTGAAGTGTTGCCTCAATTATGAGCTTGATACTTATCTCGATGCCCTGCAGTATTTTCCTGATGATGCCGAGGTAATAGAGGTGACTAAAGGAAGGGCTTACTTAATAAAGAAAGATATTTTCCGGAACCTGATGTGGTATACAATGCCAGATAGTACAAAGCACTACCCATTATCCATCGAAAGTGTAAAAAAAATACAGGAGCAGAACAGGAATGGTATCAAGCCCGACACCTTAGAAACTGTAGAGGTGGTAAGCGGAAAGATAAAAGAAGTTGAACCGGAGTTTGTTGATGTTGTAGGGCATATAACTATCAAATCTCTCGAGAAAAATACCCGGAAGCGCAGAAACGATTCGAATCGTGGTCGCGGAAATAATCAGAACAGGCAGCAGCAGCAGCCGCAAAAGCTCCAAAATTCTAACCCAAAAAGGTCCCGCCAAAATAATAATAGAAACAGGCCACCGAAAAAGGATTAAATTATGTGGTACATTTTGAATTAACGCTATAAATTTATTTGCTTTTTACCCGTTTTTTATAATTAATGTAATCTGCTTTACATTTGCTGTCATGTCAATTGTTATTTCCAATCTTACAAAGAGCTACGGTACCCAAAAAGCAGTTGACAATATTTCATTTCAGGTAAATAATAGTGAGATCGTTGGTTTTCTAGGTCCCAATGGTGCCGGGAAATCTACAACTATGAAAATTATTACAGGATATATTCCTGCAGACTCGGGGGATGTTTCAGTAAATAATATTGATGTAAAGAGTAACTCTCTTGGCGTAAAAAAACTTTTGGGCTATTTACCCGAAAGTAATCCTTTGTATTTCGAAATGTATGTACGAGAGTATCTCGCATTTGTCGCCGGTATCCATGATATCAAGACTGGCGTACATGAAAGAATCGAAGAAGTAATTGATCTTACCGGCCTTCGGCCCGAGAGTAAAAAAAAGATTGGACAATTAAGCAAAGGCTACAAACAAAGAGTAGGCCTGGCTGCTTCATTAATTCATAACCCAGAAGTTCTTATTCTTGACGAACCTACGAGCGGCCTTGACCCTAACCAGATCATAGAAATCAGGGAGGTTATAAAGAAGCTTGGTAAAAATAAGACTGTGCTTTTTTCCTCCCATATTTTACAGGAAGTGGAAAGTATTTGCGACAGGGTTATAATAATAAATAAGGGAAATATTGTTGCAGACGATACTTTATCCAACCTTAGATCGACCAATAAAACCTCGCATACCATCATTGTAGACTTTGCAGAAGCCATTGATATAGGTTTGCTTGCTAATCTTGAGGGTGTAATGAAAGTGGCAGAAGAAAAGCCTTCATCTTTTAAGATTGAGACCATGGATCCCGACCTTGTAAAAAGAAATTTATTTTCATTTAGTATAGAACGCAACTTAAATATACTTTCACTTAAAAGTGAAAGCAGAAGCCTGGAAGACGTTTTCAGAAATTTAACCGGTAATCTTCAAAACAATTAATAAAAAATACTATGAGCTATATCGCAAACATACATGCCCGCCAGATACTAGACAGTCGCGGTAACCCAACTATCGAAGTGGATGTTCTCACAGAAAATGAGTCACTCGGCAGAGCAGCCGTGCCTTCGGGAGCCAGTACTGGTATTCATGAGGCCGTTGAACTTCGTGATAACGACAAAAAGAACTATGGGGGGAAAAGCGTTCTTAAAGCAGTTGAAAATGTGAATGGTGCTATTACTGATGCACTAACAGGTTGGGATGTTGCTGACCAAACAGGTATTGACAAAGCTATGATTGACCTTGACGGGACCGAAAATAAAAGCTCTCTTGGCGCAAATGCACTTCTCGCTGTGAGTCTTGCTGTGGCAAAAGCTGCAGCTCTTGAAGCGAACCTTCCTCTTTACAGGTACATAGGTGGTACCAATGCTGCGATTCTTCCCATACCAATGATGAATATTTTAAATGGGGGATCTCATGCCGATAATAAAATAGATTTCCAGGAATTTATGGTAATGCCGGTTGGCGCATCTTCATTTGGTGAGGGCTTGCAATGGGGTGTTGAAATTTTTCACGCACTAAAGGCTGTGCTCAAGAAAAAAGGATTTAGTACTAACGTGGGTGACGAGGGAGGTTTCGCTCCAAACATTCAAAGCAATGAAGAGGCCATCGAAACAGTTCTTGTGGCAATAGAATCTGCAGGTTTTAAAACAGGTTCTCAAATAGGAATAGCCATGGATCCCGCCGTGAGCGAAATGTATAAAGAAGATGAAAAAGTGTATCATTTTCATAAATCCGATGGTAAGAAGTTAAGCAGCGAAAAAATGGTTGACTTCTGGGAAAGCTGGGTTAAGCAATTTCCCATTATCTCAATTGAAGATGGAATGGCAGAAGATGATTGGGAAGGTTGGAAATTAATGTCTCAAAGGCTTGGTAACAAAATTCAGCTAGTGGGCGATGATCTCTTTGTAACGAATGTAAAAAGATTGCAGAAAGGGATAGATGAAAAAATAGCAAATGCATTGCTGGTAAAGGTGAATCAAATAGGTACGCTCACAGAAACTATCAACGCAGTTTCATTGGCTCAGAATAATGGGTACAATACTATCATGAGCCACCGCAGTGGGGAAACAGAAGACACCACGATTGCCGACCTTGCTGTAGCTTTAAACTGCGGACAAATTAAGACGGGCTCGGCAAGCAGGACGGATAGGATTGCTAAGTATAATCAGCTCATAAGGATCGAGGAAATTTTAGGTGAAAGCGCCATTTTTCCAACAGGAAAAATTAAATTTGGTAAGTAGATCTTTTTAGAGAAGGGATAATATTTTTCGTTTTGACAATACAAATCATTTATATAAGAAAATAAAATGACCAGGCTTCCAAAATTATTTACAAATAAATACCTGATTACAGGCATAGCTTTTGCTATTTGGATGCTGTTCTTTGACAGAAATGATTTACCACTTCAATTAAAAAGAGTGCATGAACTCAGCAGGCTCCAGGAAAACGAAAAAGTGATGGATAATCAAATTGCAAATACAAAGCATGAATTGACGCTTTTGAAAACAAATCCTGAGACCCTCGAAAAATATGCACGTGAAAAATTTATGATGAAAAAAGACAATGAAGAGCTTTACATTATAACTTTTGATTCCTCTTTAATTAAGTAGATAGTAACAATATTTTTTCATGAAGGGCGTTTAATGTTTATTGGATAGATTTTTTATTAATGCACCCTTAACCTTTTTTTATGACACAAATTACCCAGGAAGATCTGGTTCGATATCTCTATAGCGAGACATCAGACAAAAAATCTGAACTCGTTAGAGAAGCGCTGGAATCTGACATGAGCCTTCGCGATAGCTTTGAGACGCTCTTGGCTTCAAAAAAAACTCTTGAAACTGTCGATCTTTCCCCAAGGCAGGAAGCAGTAGACAAAATTCTGCAGTATGCCGCAAAGCAGGAAAAACAGTTGCATTCGCTTTAGAAAAAAATTAAAAAGTATTTTCGTCCTGCCCCATAAGGCAGGATTTTTTTTATGAAAAAAACAGAGCTTTATCAATTTGTAATAGACTATTTTGAAGAGCATATACCAGATGCCGAGACTGAATTGATTTATGATGATCCGTATGAACTGCTGGTATCAGTTATACTGTCGGCTCAATGCACTGACAAAAGAGTTAATGAAACCACTCCTTATATATTCAAAAAATTTCCCAATGTTGATTTGTTAAGTAAGGCGACCACAGATGAATTATTTCCATTAATAAAAAGCATCTCTTATCCAAACAATAAAACGAAGCATCTTATAGGAATGGCAAAAATGGTAATGGATAAGTACGATGGTAAGATACCAATGACTGTGGAAGAATTAATGCAATTACCAGGCGTGGGCCGTAAAACTGCAAATGTTATCACTTCTGTAATTGATAAACAACCCAATATGGCAGTCGACACCCATGTTTTTAGAGTATCTGAACGTATTGGGTTAACTACAAATGCGAAAACACCTCTTGACACTGAAAAGCAGCTAATTAAATATATCCCGACCCATTTAATCCACAAAGCCCACCACTGGCTTATACTTCACGGGAGATATACCTGCCTTGCACGTAATCCAAAATGCAATGAATGTGGTATAAGTCCCGTTTGTAAATATTATAATAAAGTTGTAAGGCCAAATTATTGAAAAATTGTGTTTAATTTGTATTGTTAAAAAATCAACTTCGCCTTACCCCATCATCCTTTTTTATTAAACGTCGTTATGAAAATCAAAATCATTTTTTTATTTCTTCTATTCGCCAGCGCAAAACAACTGAAAGCCCAATATTATTTCTATGATGGTAGATACATAGAAACCGATTTTGTATATGAAGTAGGTGGTTCTCTTGGAGCTATGAATGCCTTTACAGACCTCGGTGGAAGAAAAGGCTTAGGTAAGAAATTTGTTAAAGACTTCAATTTTAAGAATACGGAGTTTTGTGGAAGCATATTTTTTAGCACTGTTTACAAAAATGCGGTGGCTCTCAGGATCGAGGCTACTTTTGGCCAGATCCATGCTTATGACAGTATTCTAAAAAAAGTAGCACCCACTACTAATGAACGTTATGAGAGAAATTTAAGCTTTCGAAGTTCTATTTCGGAAATAATGCTGGTTGCTGAATTTCACCCGTTTTATATCTTCGGAAATTATGACGACGATCATTATCCACCCGCCGTTTCTCCTTATTTACTGGCAGGAGTAGGTTATTTTCATTTCAACCCCCAGGCAAAATTAAATAATACGTATGTGGACTTACAACCCTTAAGCACCGAGGGGGAAGGCTTTGCAGAATATCCTAATTCCAAGGTCTATAGTTTAAGTCAAATATGTTACCCGTTAGGAATAGGAGCCCGCTATGATCTATCGTCTCTCATTAATTTAAGAGCGGAAATTGTTACCAGGATTTTAAACACTGATTATCTTGATGATGTAAGTGGAAGGTATATTGACCCCAGTGTGTATTCAAATTATTTTTCTGGAACTAAGCTTAATCAGGCCTTGTTACTCAACGATAGGCACAAACCAGGGGCTACTACAGCCCATCCAGACGGCATTCGTGGAAGGCCGGTCAATAACGACTCGTATATTTCATTCAATATAAAAGTCGGCTTATCACTTGGCAGAGAAAGGGCCAGGTAGTTTTGAAAGAAGAGAGGTTGATCAACAAAAAAAGATAATCAATAATAACAAGTTGCCTCTTATGATTTCATTATTTTTTTTACTTCATCAATTAATTCATGCTTTGTAAAAGGAACTCCCTGTATTTTATTATAGCCTTTCGCATCAACTAAATATTGATCCCGTACTATTTTTATTAGCTGGCCATTATTTAGTTCTGGAATTAATACATTTTCAAAATTTTTAAGAATATCGCCAAGGTTTTTTGGGAAAGGCCTTACATGACGAAGATGTGCGTGAGAAACAGCATACCCCTCGCTGATAAGGTCCGCTACCGCACTCTTAATGGCGCCATAAGTGCTGCCCCATCCTAATATTAATAATTTCCCTTCCTGCGAGCCGCTGTCTATCTTTTGTTCAGGGATGTCCTCTGAAATTTTGTCAATTTTTTGCTGTCTCAATTTCACCATCAATTCATGATTTTCCGGATCATAGCTTATATTCCCAGTAATGTTTTGCTTTTCAAGGCCTCCCACTCTATGTTCAAGTCCTGCGTATCCGGGGATTGCCCAAGGTCTTACTAAATTCTCATCTCTAAGATAAGGTTCGAAAATTTCTTCATGATGGCCTAGTTCAGTTTTGAAGTTGACTTCAATGGGAGGTAGATCTTTCGCCTCAGGATATTTCCAGGGCTCGGCACCATTGGCTATGTAACCGTCACTTAAGAAAATAACAGGCGTCATGTGCTGCACAGAAATACGAACCGCCTCATAAACCGCCGCAAAGCAATCGCTTGGTGTTGAAGCGGATACTATGGGCATTGGGCATTCACCGTTTCTTCCATAATAGGCCTGCAGCAAATCACTTTGTTCCGTTTTTGTAGGTAAACCAGTGGATGGTCCCCCTCTTTGAATATTACAAATAAGTAAAGGAATTTCAAGCATTACCGCGAGGCCCATTGCTTCAGCTTTTAACGCCATACCGGGGCCGCTTGTAGAGGTGACCCCAAGACTGCCTCCGTATGCTGCTCCTATTGCAGAACTGATTGCGGCAATTTCGTCTTCGGCCTGAAATGTTTTTACCCTGAAAGATTTATGTCTGCTTAGTTCGTGCAGGATATCGCTAGCCGGTGTTATGGGATAAGAGCCCAAAAATAGTTGTAACCCGCTTTTTTGAGAGGCAGCGATTAAACCATAGGCCAGTGCCTGGTTACCCATAATGCTCCGATAATTACCGGGAGGCATTTTTGCTTTTTCTACAGAATAGCGTGTAGTAAAAATTTCAGTGGTATCCCCATAATTATATCCCGCCTTTAATACCTTAACGTTGCTATCAAGTATTGAAGGTTTTTTAGAAAATTTTTCGGTCAAAAATTGAATTGTATTATCGAGGCTACGGCTGTACATCCAATACAAAAAGCCAAGTACAAACATATTTTTCGCCCTATCTTTTTCTTTAGTCCCCATTTCAAAATCCTTGAGCGACTCCCTAGTTATTTTAGTAACGTCTATTTTTATTACCTCATAACTATCAAGGCTACCATTTTCCAGTGGATTTACTCCATCGGGGTAATTAGCAAGACGCAGATTTTTTGCATCAAAGCCGTCTACATTAGCAATTATTTTTCCGTGCTTTTTTAATTCTTTTAAATTAGTTTTAAGTGCTGCAGCATTCATTGCAACGAGTACATCACAGGTATCGCCAGGGGTAAAAATCCGATCACTTGAAAATCTTAGCTGAAATCCGCTTACGCCGGGAAGTGTTCCTTGTGGTGCTCTGATCTCCGCGGGGAAATCGGGGAATGTTGCGAGATCAATCCCAAGCAATGCTGTATTGTTGGTAAACTGTGTGCCGGTAAGCTGCATCCCATCACCACTGTCGCCTGCAAACTTTATTACTACGTCTTTTAAAACCTCTTCTCTTTTATCCATTTTCATATACTTACTGCAAAAATAAAAGTTTGAACTTGAAAAAAAATATTTGTTTTTGACAGGTTATAAAGATCAAAGGACGTGAAATTGTTCCTAACTTTTTGATAGAAAATTATTAATTTTTTGAAGCCTTGGGAGAGTACTAATTACGCTTCTATTCAAAGAAAAATTATTCTAGCTTTCTTTGCATGCAGACTTTTACTAAATCATGTTAAAAGAGAAGACACAAAACCTCAGATATTTTTTATTTAGCCAATACCTGGCAGACGGCGTGCGTGTTACTCTTGAAATACTTTTACCTGCCCTGATTTTTGCACAGTTTGGAATGTTGACCACCGGAATCTCAATATCACTCGGGGCTTTGTGTGTAAGTATAGCCGACGCACCCGGTCCTGTAGAACATAAGCGAAATGGAATGCTATACTGTAATCTTTTCATTTTCCCAGTGGCTTTATTAACCGGATTCTTAAATCATGATATTTTCTTACTGGGATTGCTTATACTATTTTCCTCTTTTTTCTTCACCATGTTTACGGTATTTGGAAACAGGGCCAGCTCAATTGGAACGGCAGCTCTATTGATTCTTATTTTGAGAATGTCAACTGTGCTTCCTGCGGCAAAAATACTTACGGATAGTTTGCTAATATTAGCCGGCGGCACATGGTATATGTTAGTAGCACTGCTTTTTTATAA
The DNA here is from genome assembly GCA_038251675.1 of Chitinophagales bacterium. Lineage (GTDB taxonomy): Bacteria > Bacteroidota > Bacteroidia > Chitinophagales > Chitinophagaceae > Ginsengibacter. The sequence continues at coordinate 11,265 of JBBSBD010000158.1, forward strand.
GCTGACGCCTTATCGACCTGCACAAAGATCACTGGGTGACTGCATTCATGAAACGGCTAAGTTCCTTCGGATAAAATCTTTGTTATTTGAGACAGATACTAACCTTGATGATGAATACCATAAATTGGTAGAACAGCAAATTGTGGTAAACGAAAAACAGGATGCAGTGCGTGAACTTTTGTTCAAAAACAGGGAATTACTAAAAGAATCCACAACGATTGGCCGACGATTGGTAATAACCTTTGTAGATGTGGTGGACTTATATGAAAGAATAATGGCTAATTGGTATGACTTCAATTTGCTGAGAAAAAAATTTGGTGACACAGGTATTCTTGATGAAGTAGCAGAAACGTTAGTAAAATTTTCTATTGAGCTCGACAGTATTGGGCAGGCAATTCAATCCAATTCGAGCCATACAAGGCAATACAATTTTTCAATTGAACTTGAAAAATTAAAAGGCAGTATCGATTCAATAAGCGAGAGTGGAAATAGCAACTTCATGCTAAAAAAGATATTGGTTAATTTTCGGAAGCTTGAAAGAAATACTGCAGACATCCTTAACTATTTCAATGAAGAAAAAGCTTCTGAAAGAAAAGTCCGGACTCCTTTAGAATATTCAAAATTTGTCTCGCATCAGCAAATAAGTTCGACTGTTTTCAGAGATAATTTAACTCTTGAATCTTCTGTCTTTCGACATTCACTTAGAATGATGATCACGTGCGGATTGGGATTTACTATTTCAAAATTGATAAGCTACGGGCATCATAGCTATTGGATCCTATTAACCATCGTAATTATTCTTAAACCAGGATTCAGCCTTACCAAACAAAGAAATTTTGAAAGATTTACAGGAACGCTTATTGGTGGACTAATCGGCTTATTAATTATTACGTTTGTGCATGATAGTATTGTTCTGTTTATAATTATGTCTTTTTTTATGGTCGGTACTTATACTTATGTGAGGTTGAAGTATATAGTCATGGTAATTTTCATGACGCCATATTTGCTTATTCTTTTTAATTTTCTTGGCCTTGGCATATTAGATGTAGCCGGAGAACGTTTGCTTGATACTGCTATTGCTTCTCTTCTTGCCTTCATGGCCAGTTACTTTCTTTTTCCGTATTGGGAATCCAAACAATTGCCGGGCTATATGGCGAGTGTTCTAAAAGCAAATATTGATTATTTACAAGAGCTATGTGACATACTTTATGGCAAAAAAAATTCTTCGCTTGAATATAAACTCGTAAGAAAAGAATTATTTGTAAGCACCGCAAATCTCGCCGCCGCCTTTCACCGGATGCTCAGTGAGCCGAAAAGTAAGCAACTCCATGCTTCTGACATCTATGAGTTCGTAGTATTGAATCACGTACTATCTTCAAGCATTGCAGCGGTCACAGAAAGTTATCCGGCCAATGAAAGCATACACTATACAAAAGAAGTTATTCAACCCATTAAACGTTCGCTTAATATTCTTGAGAAATCATTACAGCAGCTTCAGAAATCATATACCAAAGAAGTACCCAAGCCACTGCCCAAAAGCCAGCCGGAAGAAAATGAAATCCCTGGTAAACATTTAGCCGACCAAATAGATTTCATTTATAGTATAGCTATTGATATAGGAAAGGTAACACGCTTGATAGCAGAATAAATTTTGCACGTGCCATTGCTTCTTCAAAAAATCTTAATACAGGCATATCGTATTTAAACATTAAGCGAGTTGGCAATTTGTTTCAAAAACCTGGGAGCTGGAGTTCTTTATCCCATAATTTTCAAAGCCTGCCAGGTTCTATAATATCCTGTTTTTATATACACAATTCAGTATTAATTATTTATTTTCCATGATTTATTCAAACTAACGATTGTATATGAATCATCTTCAATCTCTCGACTATGTAGTCTTCTTTATTTACTTTATTGTTGTGTCAGGTTATGGATATTGGGTATTCCGACGCAAAATGTATCATCAAAAGGGTTCGGGAGAAATGGACTCTAAAGACTTCTTTCTTGCTGAGGGATCCCTTACCTGGTGGGCAATCGGAGCTTCTCTTATTGCATCAAATATTTCTGCGGAGCATTTCATTGGGATGTCAGGTTCTGGCTTCGCATTAGGGCTTGCTATTTCAAGTTACGAGTGGATGGCATCTGCTACGTTGATTATTATCGCGATATTCTTCATTCCAATTTATTTGAAGAATAAGATTTTTACCATGCCACAATTTTTATCGAAGCGATACAATGATACCGTGAGCACGGTTATGGCTATCTTCTGGCTGTTAGTATATGTCTTCGTAAATCTTACATCAATCATTTACCTCGGTGCACTTGCTGTAAATTCTATTTCAGGAATAAGCTTCACGTGGTGCATGATCGGGCTTGGGGCTTTTTCAATTGTTGTTACGCTTGGAGGAATGAAAGTGATTGGATATACTGATGTGATACAGGTCCTTGTTTTAATAATGGGCGGATTAGTAACCTGCTACCTTGCTCTTACATTAGTATCAGAACATTTTGGTTTTGGGAAAGATATTCTCAAGGGACTTAGCATAATAAAAGACAAAGCACCTTCACATTTTCACATGATATTCGACAAATCAAATCCTTATTACAAAGATCTTCCGGGCTTATCAGTTTTAATTGGTGGCATGTGGATCAATAATCTTAATTATTGGGGCTGTAACCAGTATATCACACAGCGGGCTTTGGGTGCAAGTTTACCAACCGCCCGAAAAGGAATTCTTTTCGCAGCATTTTTAAAATTACTGGTACCCGTTATCGTTGTTATTCCAGGTATTACGATGTTTGTAATGTATCAAAACGGTATGTTTCATGGAGAAATGGCAGATGCGGCAGGAGTCATCAAACCGGACCATTCTTACCCAACGCTTATGAATCTCTTGCCAAATGGATTAAAAGGTCTTGCTTTCGCTGCACTTACGGCGGCGATTGTAGCTTCGCTTGCTGGTAAGGCAAACAGCATCTCCACTATCTTTTCATTAGATATTTATAGAAAGTTTTTTGATAAAAATGCTACAGAAAAAAAGCTGGTAAAAACAGGCCGCATTACGATTGTAATTGCTATGGTACTGGCAACGCTTGTTGCACCGGCCTTAAAAAATCTTGACCAGGCTTACCAATTTATACAGGAATATGTAGGATTTATTTCGCCGGGGGTATTATCAATTTTTCTCCTGGGTTTCTTTTGGAAACGGGCAACGTCTGCTGCTGCACTTACTTCCGCGATATTAACTATACCACTTTCAACGGTATTAAAATTTTTACCTGGCTGGACAAATGGTGCATTTCCGGATATTCCATTTATGAATAG
>JBBSBD010000159.1:0-14525 GCA_038251675.1 Chitinophagales bacterium
CGAAGGGTATGACGTAGTTGGTATTACCATGAAAACATGGGATTATGCAACGAGCACCGGCAATAATAAAAAAGAAACCGGATGCTGCAATCTTGATAGTTTCAATGATGCCCGGGCTGCCGCAGTGCAACATGGATTTCCGCATTTTATTTTAGATATAAGGGAAGAATTTGGCGATTTTGTTATTGATAATTTCGTAGAAGAATATATTGCAGGGCGCACTCCCAACCCATGTGTTATGTGCAATACACATATCAAATGGCGGGCTCTTCTAAAAAGGGCAGACGCTTTAGATTGCGATTTTATTGCAACCGGCCACTACGCCCAGGTACATCAACATTCTAATGACCGCTATTTTATAAAGAAAGGAATTGATGAGACCAAAGATCAAAGCTATGCCCTGTGGGGACTAAAGCAGGATCTTTTGGCACGTACCATATTGCCATTGGGCTCATATCGTAAAACCGAAATCAGGCAAATGGCGCACGACTTTGGATATCCTGAATTAGCCAGGAAAAGCGAGAGCTATGAAATTTGCTTTGTACCCGATAATGACTATCGCGGTTTTCTTAAAAGAAAGGTGCCGGGGCTGGAAGAAAAAGTTTCCGGAGGCTTGTTTGTAAATGCTGAAGGAAACGTGCTTGGGTCACATAAGGGTTATCCTTTCTATACTGTAGGCCAGCGTAAAGGACTCGATATTGCTTTAGGTAAACCTGCATTTGTTACTGAAATAATTCCTGAAACAAATACCGTCGTGCTTGGTGATGAAGAGGATTTAAACAAGAATGAAATGCGGGTATCTGGTATTAATTGGATAAAGTATGAAGGTGTACGGGACGGTATAGATGCACATACCAAAATCAGGTATAAAGATAAAGGTGCGCTTTCCCAACTTTTTAAATACGAAAATGGGGTGAATGTCCGTTTCTATGGAAATGTAAAAGGAATTGCTCCGGGGCAGAGCGCCGTATTTTACGAAGGCGATGATGTGATTGGCGGGGGCATTATTCAGAGAAGCTGAAAAGCTAAATACTTACGCAGCGTATTTGCCTTCTTAATACTCTTTTTTACAACAACTGAAACCTATAATATTCTGAAATGACGAAATATATTCTTGGATTTATTTTTATTTCATTTTTAATTTCATCGTGTAAAAAAACGGAACATTTTACCTCTCCCCAGGTAACTGAATACTACCCATTAGAGGTAGGTAAATACATTACGTACGATCTCGATTCAACTGTTTTTTATATAAATTTTGGACAGCAGGCAAGTGAAATTCATTACCAGGTGCAGGACAGGGTTGATGCGCAAATAACAGATAATCTTGGCCGCCCTGCTTTCCGCATATTGCGATTCATAAGGCAGGATGCTTCACAGCCATGGGCTCCAAATAATACCTTTATGGCGGTACCAACAACCAATTCCATAGAATTCATTGAAAACAATCTTCGCTATTTAAAACTTGAACTGCCCATAAAACAGGATTTTTCATGGAAGGGCAATTCATATATTGACACGTACTCGAACTATACAGATATAACCTACCTTGATGACTGGGATTATATTTATGACAGTATCGGCGTACCTCTCACTATTAATTCAGTTACAATAGACAGTACTATAAAAGTATTTGAGCGTGACGAATTTCTTGGCCAGGATCCTTCCATACCAGGAACGCAATACGCCGAAAAAAACTATGCTGTAGAGAAATATGGAAAAGGAATTGGATTAATCTATAGAGAGTTTCTGCATTGGGAATACCAGGGCGCACAACCTGGAAGGCCCGCTTACTACGATGGCTATGGAGTAAAGATGACTATAATTGACCACAATTAATTTCAATTTTAAAATCATCAGCCATAAAAATATTCACTGATGAAAAATATCTATCTTCTTGCTGTTGCGATATTCTTTTTTGCGACCAATGCCTCTGCTCAGTTTACCAAATACATTGTAAGATTTAAGGATAAGGCAGGCACACCTTTTACGACAAATGATCCCTCAAAATATTTATCGCAGAAATCAATTCAAAGACGAATAAAGCAAAATATTGCTATTGACGAAACCGACATTCCTATTAATCCTTCTTATATTGATAGTGTACGTTTAGCCGGTGATGTTACTATACTTGATAAATCAAAATGGCTCAACCAGGTTTGTATAGAAACTACTGATGCGGCGGCTTTATCAAAAATTAATAGTATGCCCTTTGTTATAAATTCGCAGCCGCTAATGCGGCCTGTAAATGCTCAGTCTCCCGGAAACAATAAATTTAATGAAGAAGTAGGTTCTATCACAACGCCGGAAGCCATAAACAACATAACAGATTTTTTTGATTATGGAAACTCCACGCAGCAAATTCATATACATGAAGGGGAGTATTTGCATAACAAAGGTTTTCATGGGGAAGGAATGCTGTTGGCAATACTTGATGCGGGGTTTTATCATTACCTCACTTTACCTGCCTTTGACAGCGTAAGAAATAATCATCAAATAATAGAAACGTATGATTATGTAAATAGCGAGACAAGTGTGGATGAAGACCATCCCCATGGCATGCAATGTTTTTCAATTATCGCAGGAAATATCCCGGGACAACTAGTGGGCAGCAGCCCAAATGCGAAATATTATTTATACAGAACAGAAGATGTTTCCAGTGAATCTCCCGTTGAAGAACAATATTGGGCGGCCGCTGCGGAAAGGGCTGACAGTATTGGGGTGGATGTTATTACGACTTCTTTAGGATACAACACATTCGATAATCCTGCTTTCAATCATACGTATGCTGATATGGACGGGAACACTACCATTATCGCAAAAGCAGCAGACCTGGCGGCAAAAAAAGGAATGATCGTAATGGTTGCCGCGGGAAATGAAGGGACTAAACCGTGGCATTTTATTATTACCCCGGCTGATGCAGATAGTGTGCTTACGGTAGGTGCGGTGAATTCTTCAGGAGTTCCGGCAAACTTTAGCAGTTACGGGCCGTCCAGCGATGGCAGGGTAAAACCGGCCGTAGCCTCGGTTGGCGTTTCTACAGCTTTATCTTCAACATCTGGCACAATCGGCGCCGGAAACGGCACCTCTTACGCTACTCCAAATTTAGCAGGTCTCGTTACCTGCCTTTGGCAAGCATTCCCCGAATTTTCAAATATGGAAATTATAACGGCGGTTGAAAAAAGCAGCAGCACTTACAATACCCCGGATGATCGCATCGGGTATGGTATTCCAAATTTTCATATTGCTTATGATAACCTGGAGCAACAACGCATAAGTAAAAACATGGATTCAATATTGGGGAACAAAAACATAAAAGTTTTCCCGAACCCATTTAAGGATAATTTTTCCGTTCTCATAAAACCCAAAAAATCCGGAACGGGTTCGTTTGCTTTATTTACTGCTTCCGGAAAATTATTACTCTTAAGATCAGTTAGCATGATGGAAGGACAGCCGCAATTTATAAAGTTCAACGATCTGCAACCGCTTTCTAAAGGGCTTTACATACTGAAATATATTGATGGAGAAAGTAAGCAGAGTTTTAAATTGGTTATTCAATAAATTGTACCGCTGCGCTATTATCGCTTCGCAAGAGAAATTGCTTTTAGGCAAATACAATTTAACCTTTCTTAAAAACAGCCACGAACAAAGTATCCGCTTGCATTTCATATCCTTTTAAATATTCTGCATGCAATAAATTAAGATGAAAATGTTTCGAGATGTAATCAACATTTTCCTCGTTTTCCTTTTTAAAAACAGAGCAGGTAATATATAAAAGGATACCACTCCGCTGAAGATGGGACTCTGCGTTTCTAACAATATTTTTTTGCAGCAAAGCATATTTTTCTATCTCATCTTCATTAAAAAAAAACAGGCGCTCAGGTGTTCTTGACCACGTGCCAGAACCGGAACATGGTACATCGGCAATGATAAGGTCGTAGTTTCCTATGGCCTGATCGGCTGGTGGGAGCGTCGCCATCGACATGTCTAAAACTGAAGCTTTATATATTTCAATACCAGCGGATACAAATCGCTTTTTAAGGTTATGAAGAATAGAGGGGCGTTTATCTGTGACCGTTAACTTAATGTTTTTGAGAATGTCAAAAGTGAGAATAGATTTTCCACCGCTGCCGGCACAGCAATCCCAAACAGAAATTTGTGCGTCTATTTTTTCTATATTATGTCCCGGTTGTGCAGAAAAGTATCGGGTGGCAAATTCAAACGTACGTTGTGAATTATAATCTTGTACAACAGCTTCGTTGTCTATTTTCAGTATATCGTCGATCTTTTCATTTTGAGAAAACACGAGGCAATTATCACTCATCTTTTGAAAAGAAAAATCTGTCGCATTTAATTTTCCCATCACTATAACTTCTTTTCCCGGCCTTATTCTTAAAAATAGTTTTGGCTGCTGTAGAAATGAAGTGGCGAATTTCGCAGAATCAATTTCAGTGCTGAGAAATTGGCGGAAAGGAAAAATATTATTGGGATCAAAAGTGCTTTTTACAATTTTCAGCTTTTCATTTAGAGGGCAATCCATCTTTTCGTTCCACTTGGGCTTTGCATCTTCTAATAAAACCGAGGACTTTGAATCAGATAAAAACAGGCCAAGCAAAAATTTATCCTGGTATGTGGCATCATTATTAACTCCGCCGCCTAAACGAAAATAACTATAACACAAGGATGTTATTTGCTTTCGATCCCTGGAACCATGTTTTTTATTGGAAGCAAAATATTTTTTGATATACAAATGAAATGGTTCATCCCCATTGTAGTTAGCTATTAAAGATTCTGCGAATTGAAGGTATTTGTAAAAATATTTTCCTGATTTATTTGCAGAAAATGAATCCCCGGGGATATCCATTTAAAATATTGTTTTCTTTGAAATTAAATCTCTATAGCTCAAGCAAAGCTTTTATGGGATCCTTCCCAAATAATAATTGCTCAGGGTTTTCAAGCATTTCTTTTACCCTTACTAAAAAGCTTACAGACTCACGACCATCAATTATCCGGTGATCATAGCTTACCGCCAGGTACATCATAGGTTTTACAACAACCTGTCCTTTTACAGCGACCGGCCTCTCTACAATATTGTGCATACCGAGGATTGCACTTTGCGGAATATTTATAATAGGCGTGCTCATTAAAGAGCCAAAAATTCCTCCGTTTGTTATGGTAAAAGTTCCACCAGTCATTTCCTCGATGGTCAGTTTACTTTCTTTTGCCTTGGTGGCAAGTTGAACAACTTCTTTTTCGATCTCTGCCATACTCAGGCTTTCTGCATTTCTAATTACCGGAACCACCAAACCTTTAGGAGAAGATACTGCGATGGAAATATCGCAATAGTCATGATAAACTATATTGTCTCCATCAATACCCGCATTCACGGCCGGCCATTCCTGCAATGCGAAACAACAGGCTTTTGTAAAAAAGCTCATGAAGCCAAGATTAACCTCATGGTGCTTTTTGAATACCTCTTTGTATTTTGTCCTCAATTCCATAATGGGGCTCATATCCACTTCATTGAAAGTGGTAAGCATGGCAGTTGTATTTTTTGCTTCGACTAGTCTGCGACTTATTGTTCTTCGCAGGTTACTCATTTTCTCAAGCTTCTCGTTGCGGCTAAATAGCTCCTTGCCAATTGCTCTTCCGGGGATCGCAAGGGCATCCATTACGTCGTGCTTTGTAATCTTTCCGTTGGAGCCTGTGGGTATTACTCTTTTTACATCTATTTTTTTATCTGCTAAAATTGCCGCCGCGACAGGTGTTGCTTTTATATCTTTATTTCTACCGGCATCAGCGTGTGCTTTATCTTCCGAAGGAAGCTCTTTTTTTGAGGAAGGCTCTTTTGATTCATTTGCAGGCGCATCCTGGCTCGCCTCTTTTTTCTCCACACCATTGCTGCTTTTTGCCAAAGCGGGCTTTTCCGCTTTATCGTCAATCGTACAAGCTATATCACCCACTTTAAGCGTGTCATTTTCTTTTGCAACTGTATGAAGAATACCCTGCTGTTCTGCATTTATTTCAAAGGTCGCCTTTTCGCTTTCCAGTTCGGCTATTACCTCATCACGATCAACCCAATCACCATCCTTCTTTATCCACTTTGTAAGGGTTACTTCATTAATACTTTCCCCAACCGAAGGAACTTTAATTTCTATAGACATGAATTGTTTTTAAGATTTACAAACCTAAGCTAAATTGAGAAATGCGCAAAAGCAGAGTGTAAAAGGCGCACATTAAAAAATAAAGAATTTATCACATTTATAAACATTGATGAATTTCTGATCGTTTTTTTATTAAATTGCATCACCGTATTTAACTGCTTAATAATCCATTCCTGCCGTTTAATCATTACAAAAAATAATTTCTTTAAAGAATATTATATTTAGGGTAAATTAATTTTTGTATTTTTTGAATACTTTAAATCATTCTTTATGATAAGAAAACTTACTTATTTGTTAACCATTGCAAGTGCGCTTTTAGCATTCCAGGTTAAGGCCCAACTCACTGTAAGTGGTGCCCAGCTTTTTATTCAATCAGGTGCTGTGATAACTGTCCAGGGGGACGTTACGGGTAACACTGATATACTTGGCCCTGGCAAAATTCTATTGCAGGGATCGGCAAATCAGAATGTAAATATGAATGGATTTACTATTCCTGTGTTGGAAATTAATAATGCCGCCGGCGCTACCCTCACCGGCAACACAAGAATCGGAACCAGCCTCACTTTTACAGCGGGTAAAATAAAAACAGCCAATTTCAATCTTACTCTTGCTAATGTGGCAACTTTCTCGGGAGCAGGAACAAGCAAGTTTATTGAAACAACCGGTACGGGACAAGTATTTAAAGAAATAACGGCAAATATTTCTTCAAATGAAATTCCAGTGGGGGCAGGCACGACTTATCGTCCCGCTTTCCTGACTACTTCGGGAACTTATAGCAGCGCTAAAATAGGGGTACGTGTTCTTGCGGTTGCTGATCCAAACAGGCCCCCGAAACTTTCAGATTTTATTAATGCTTATTGGCCAATTACAAAAACAGGTATTACCGGAACAGTAACGGTTGCAGGGCAATACGTTGACCCGGATCTAACCACCGGCGCGGAGGCTAACATAAGAGGTTATTTTTTTAACGGAACTGACTGGAGTTCCACGAGTGAAACACATAATACTTCCACCAATCAAATTTCTGCGCCAATTACTACGGCCTCGGGAGATCTTAGCGCTTTAGATAAGTTTGATCTTTTGAAAGCAAAAGTTTTTTTACAAGCAGTATATAATACTTCTACTGGAGTAATGAGTGATGCGTTGAGAACACCTACAAATATAATTCCCCTGTCTGATCCTTACAGAACTGCTCCATATAATACATCATTTACACATGTTGCTAACGCAATTACTGAAGTAGCCGCTGGTAGTGTATTTGGCAACCAGGCATTGACTAACGACAATATTGTTGATTGGGTATTCCTTGAATTAAGGAATACGACTGTTTCTCCTGGCAATACAGTTCTCCAGACAAGAAGCGCCTTAGTTCAGCGTGATGGGGACATTGTGGATATTGATGGTGTCAGCCCAGTTACTTTTAATAATGTGTCGTCAATAAATTATGTTATTGCAGTACGACATAGAAATCATTTGGGGCTAAGCACCGATCCTGCAACATATAAACCAGCGCTTGGTGAAACAAAGTCAACAGCAACCTTGGTCGATTTTACTACTCAGAGCGATCCAAACCTTTATGGAACTTCAGCTTATTTAGTTGCATCCGATGGAAAAAATGTTTTGTGGGGCGGTAACGCAAATTCAAATGGCACCACTTCTTTTAACGGATTGAATAATGATAAGGGTTACATCTTATCTATATTAGGAAATAATTCTGGATTAATACTTTCTGAAGTATATTCCAGTGGTGACGTTAATATGAATAGAAGCGTAGGATTTAATGGTTTAAACAATGACAAAGGTTACATTCTTACAACTGTACTCGGAAATAATTCGGGATTATCAAGAACTCAATCGTTACCACAATAAATTTAATAATTCCACAATAACTTTAATAATTAATTTATTCTTTTCAAAACAAACACTTTTATGAAAAAAATCTTACTATTAATATTTGCCTGTATTAGTCTAAGCATCAATTTTTCTATTGCGCAGACTATGAAAGCATCATTGGGTTTTGGAGGTGCATCTAATACGGTCAAAATTTACATAACACCAGATGCTACTCAAACCCCGGCCACCATTGCAACATTACAATTTAATCTTGCTATACCTACCACGGTTACGCCTGTCCCTACGGTTACGTTAGTTACCAACCCTTCATTTGGTGCGACATGGGTGGTTGACCCTGCATATGTTGAAGGCGGATTTTATAATTATAATATTTATACGGCAGTTAGCCCTTTAATGCCAAATTTAACTGCGGGCACTGAAATTGAAGTTATGGAAGTCAGTTTTGACAATACCTTTCTAGTAAATAGCCAAAATGTTTATCTCGCTACGTTGCCAGAAGGAGGCACAGTACACCCGGGATTTGCCGTATTTTACTGTGATGGAACTATAGTTTCAGATGGCCATTCAAATTTATATTATGCAAGAGGTGCCGTAACAGTGGATAATCAATTTAGTTATGACAATCCAACATTTGCAATCCCGGGCACAGGAACTTCAACCGCAACTCTGCCTGAAGGAGTTCTTCCAGTAAAACTTGTCAATTTCTCAGCAATTAAAAAAGACAAAGATGCTGTTCTAAACTGGCAGGTAGCAAACCAGGATGCTACTTCATCCCATTTCGATATTGAAAGAGGATTTACAGGAACCGATTTTAAAAGCATTGGCAGGGTTGATGTAAATCTTAATTCGGGCGCAACAGCAACTTATGCCTTTAACGATGTAAATATCGCAGCAGCCAAATCAAATGGGGTTATTTATTATCGCTTGAAAATGGTTGATAAAGATGCCAAGTTTACATATAGCCCGGTAAAAAGTGTAAGATTAACCAGCAAAGGATTTGGTGTAAATCTGTATCCTAATCCTGCAAAAGGGTTCAGCAATTTAAGTATAGAACTTAGCAATCCTTCTCAGATTGTTTTGAGCATAACGGACGCTGCCGGAAGAATCGTTCAAAATATGGAATTTACTGGTTTCAAAGGATTGAATCAAAAGAGGATCGATCTGGCAAAATTAGCCAGCGGCTCTTATATGATCAAGGTTAACAACGGAAGCGAGGTTCAGACAGTTTCGTTAATCAAAGAATAATATTTTTATTTTTATTCAAGTTGGAAGCCGGTGCAAAAAAGCACCGGCTTTTTTGTGGTGAGCCGCGAACTAAGGAACCTGATCGGATGCCTGACCGGACGGGATTTTATTGGAGGCTCTTTAAATTAATTGATTCCCTAAAATCTTCTTGATTTTTTGGTTACAAACCAGTCTGCTCTTCGACACCAAATTGGCGACAGACATCAGTATCAAAAGTTGGATGGGAATAAATCGACCAACTCTCTTTACCAGCAAAAATTTATATGCTGAATGCCGTGCTAATAATTTCTGCTTGCTCTTGTGCATGGATCTTAGAAAACCCTGTAGCAGTAGCGGCGCTGGCAGGCCTGCTGATTATGCCATAATTAAGAGAAGTAAGGTTCATTCTTAAAAAAGAGGCGGCACCCATATTTAAAGGTTCTTCCTGTACCCAATACCAAATTGCCTTACTGTATTTTTTATATAGCTGCTTCAATTGCTTTTCGGGCAAAGGGTACAATTGTTCCAGCCTCAGAATAGCTACATTTTTGTTCTTATCCTTTTCTCTTTTTTCTTCAAGGTCAAAGTAGATTTTACCACTGCAGAACAAGATTTTTGTAATGCCTGCCGGGTCATCAACGAAACTGTCGTCAATAATTTCTTTAAACCCGCCGGATGTAAATTCTTTTAGATAACTATAACTTCCCGGATGCCGCAAGTTTGCCTTCGGCGAAAAATTTACCAGCGGTTTTCTGAAAGGCCACGCAATTTGCCTTCGCAAAACATGGAACAAATTTGCGGCTGTTGTAATATTAGTCACCACAATATTTAATTCGGCGCACATTTGAAGAAAACGTTCCATGCGTGCACTGCTATGTTCCGGACCCTGGCCCTCATAGCCATGAGGTAATAACAAAACCACACCATTCATTCTTCTCCATTTCTGCTCGGAGCAGGTAATAAACTGGTCGATTATTGACTGAGCTGTATTTGCAAAATCTCCAAACTGCGCCTCCCAAAGCACTAATGCGTTTGGATTTGCCATAGCATAACCATATTCAAAACCCAATACTGCGTATTCACTCAATAAAGAATTGTAGATTCTAAAGTGTCCCTGCTTTTCTGAAATAGTGCTCAACCTGTTATAAAACTCATCGGTATTTTCATCACGCAGAATTGCATGCCTGTGACTGAAGGTTCCCCGTCGTATGTCCTGCCCGCTCATACGAACATCTTTTTGTTCATTTAAAATACTCGCATAACCGAGTAGCTCTCCCGTTGCCCAATCAACTTTCTCTTCACTCTCAAACAATTTAATTTTATCCTGGAGAATTTTTTCAACCTTTCTTAAAGGTTTAAAACCTTCCGGCCATTTCATTATTTTTCCAAACAGATCTTCGGCATTTTCTTTTGAAATAGCCGTTATTGGCGAAGACTCAAAATCTTCTGTGGTAGCCTTTCTAAGGCTTTGCCACCACATTTCCGGAGTCTGATAATTATAAGGAAGTGGGTTTTGTTTAATTTCATCAAGTCGTTCCTGGAGATCGCTCCAGAATTTTTTTTCCATCTCTTCTGCAAGTTCCGATGTTCCCTCTTCACCATGCATTCTTAGCCATTTTACGTACACTTCCCGCGGATTGGGCTGCTTGTCAATTAATGCGTAAAGGCCCGGTTGTGTAAATTTTGGATCATCTCCTTCATTATGCCCATGTCGCCGATAACAAACCATATCAACAAAAATATCAGTGTTGAATTCCTGGCGATAAAGCATTGCAATTTGTGAAGCTTTCACTACTGCTTCGACGTCATCCCCATTTACATGAAATACCGGTGCCTCCACAATAGATGCTATTGAAGTGCAATAATCTGAGGAGCGGGCATCATCAAAGTCGGTAGTAAATCCAATTTGGTTATTAATAACAAAATGGAGCGTACCACCAGTATTATATCCTTTCAATTCGCTCATTTGCAAAACTTCATACACAATTCCCTGGCCTGCCAACGAAGAATCTCCATGAATTAAAATGGGTAAAATTTTATCATAATCGCTTTCATAAATTACATCCGCCTTACTTCTTGCGAATCCAATTACAACCGGATCTACAGCTTCAAGATGTGAGGGATTTGGTGCAAGCTTCAGGTGCATCTTTTTTCCTGCGGCGCTTTCCACCTCACTGCTGAAACCCATGTGATATTTAACATCCCCGCTTCCCATTGTTGTGTCCGGCGTAGCACTTCCTTCAAATTCCGTGAATATCTGTTCGTAAGTTTTGCCCATTATATTAGCAAGAATATTCAATCTGCCACGATGTGCCATTCCAATTATAACTTCCTGCACGTCATTTTCCGAAGCTGTGTTAATGATTGCATCTAGCGCGGCAATAGTGCTTTCGCCACCTTCAAGGGAAAATCTTTTTTGCCCTATATATTTTGTATGAAGGAATTTTTCAAACATTACTCCTTCATTTAATTTTTGAAGTATCCTTCTTTTTTGTCCAAGAGGTATAGGGGCCACCATCTTATTTTCTGCAGCATCAATGATCCAATCGATTTTTTTGCTGTCATTTAAAGAACTGAATTCCACCCCAACAGAACCGGTATAACATTTTTTAAGGTATTGAATAATATCCTCAAGCTTTGCTTTACCTAAGCGTGTGAATTTTCCCGCAAGAAATTCAGTTTGAAGGTCGTTTTCATCAAGGCCAAAATAGGTAAGATCGAGATTAGCATGCCGATCCTTTCTCTCACGAATCGGATTTGTTTTGGCAACTAAATGCCCTTTGTTCCTGTATGCGAGAATTAACCGGTACACTGAAAACTCCTTATCAATTTGCACACCCTGAAGAGGAGAAGCCGTAACCGCATTGCCGTTTGCTTTACCGTTCTCTTGTGAAAAAGCAAAATCAAATCCTTCAAAAAACTTTCTCATATCAGAATCAACACTTTCCGGATCTTTTAAGAAATCGGAATATAAATTTTCAATGTAAGCCGGATGAGAACTGGTGACGTAGGAGAAATCTTTCATAATGATTGGTAAAGTAGTATTTAACAATGCAAATATCGGTTGTTTTTTTATCAGGAAACATATCATGAAAACTTAAAATTGATTCCTAATAATTTCATAGTGAGAAGTGATTCAAATTAATTTATTTAAGGAACGCTTTTTTTAGTTTTAAATACTATCTTTGCACCCCAAAAATTAATAATTAATGGCCAACCATTCAGCAACAAAGAAAGATGTGCGTCAAAGCGCTAAGCGTAACGAGCGTAATCGCTATCACGGGAAAACTACACGGAATGCAATTCGTGATTTTAAAACGCTTGATACAAAAGCGGCTGCTTCAGAAAAGATTCCGGCTATAGCTTCAATGATTGATAAGCTTGCAAAACGTGGAATTATTCATAAAAATAAAGCTGCAAATTTGAAGAGCAAATTAACAAAAGGAGTGCAATCTTTAGCGAAATAATAAAATACGACTAGTGATATAGGCCTGTTACAATTGTAACAGGTTTTTTATTTTGGCAACGTCATTATTCAATCCCACTGAATTAGGATTTTGATTCATGAGTTCAGTAGCTATTTAACTGAATAATCCGGTATCCTTTCGTCTGTCTATCCGAGATACCCTGCGTACCGGGTTGAAAAATGATCCTACTCATTTTATTCTTTTTTTGGAAAGAAAAATGCCTTAATTTCGCAGCCCAAATTAAAATTATTACTCACAAGCTGTTGGTAACAGCAAAAAACAAGTAAATGCAGAATTACGAATTGATGGTGATTTTTACCCCTGTACTTTCTGAAGAAGAATACAAAGCTGCTCAGAAAAAGTATACTTCATTCCTAACTGAGAATGAAAGCAAAATAGTGCATGAAAATGCATGGGGACTAAAATCACTGGCATACCCTATTCAGAAAAAAACTACAGGTTTATACTGGGTTTTGGAATACGAGGCGCCAACCAACTTCAATGAGAAGCTGAAGACTCAGCTCCTGCGTGACGAATCAGTTATTCGACACATGTACACTGCACTCGATAAATACGCCGTCGAGTACAATGCAAAAAAGAGAAATGGTGTAGCATCTAGAACCGAAAAAGTGGAGGTATAAAATGGCTAAAGCAAACGAGATAAAATATTTAACAGCGATAAAAGCTGAAAAGCGGCCAAAGAAATACTGTCGTTTCAAAAAATTGGGCATCAGGTATATTGATTACAAGGATGCTGACTTTTTGAAAAAATTTTTAAACGAACAGGGCAAATTATTACCACGCCGCATAACCGGCAATTCACTTAAATATCAACGTAAAGTAAGTGACGCTGTAAAAAAAGCACGCCAAATGGCAATATTGCCGTATGTAACAGACCTTTTAAAATAATATCCATGAGCTCTCTTTATTAAAAGTGGAGCAATGGTTTTAAAACATTAAATATGCAGGTAATATTAGTACAGGACGTAAATAATTTAGGGGGCGCTCATGAACTTGTCAATGTAAAAAGCGGTTATGGCCGTAACTTCCTGATACCCTCTAAGCTGGCTGTGGAGGCTAATCCCAGTAATCTTAAACAGCTTGAAGAACGCAGAAAGCAACTTGCCAAGAAAGAAGAGAAACTTCTGGCAGAAATCAATAGCGTGGTAACGGTTTTACAGGAATCACCTCTAAAAATTGGTGCAAAAACAGGTACGAGTGGAAAAATATTCGGTAGTGTAACTTCTGTACAAATAGCCAGGGCTATCCGCGAACAGAAAGGATATGAAATAGACAGAAGGCGCATACAAATTATCGATGACGTAAAAGAATTAGGTAACTATAAAGCAAAGATTGATTTTGGTAAAGGCCAGGAAATTGAAGTAGATTTTGAAGTGACTGCCGAATAAGATTTTCTTTTGAAATAGTGAAACCTGCCTTTTATTTAGTCAGGTTTTTTTATTTGGTGTAACCCGGTTTTAAGATTTAACGTATCACGCGGCATTCGCGGCCCTTTTTAGACGCGTCGCAAATAAAATTAATTTTTTATTTTATCTGGTGTCAAAGAAATCCCTATCTTTATCGTTGATTAATGGGTTTAGTTTGTTTTCCATTAGGCTGATGTTTCTCTTTTCCCGGTTTCTTCAGTTCATTGTAGCTACTAATTCATTAATGGAATTCAAAAATTAATTTAAACAAAAGTTTTTACAATGAACATTTATGTAGGTAATCTCAGTTGGTCAATGACTGATGATGATTTAAGCAACTTATTCAGCCAGTATGGTTCTGTTACAAGTGCAAAAATTCTTAAAGAAAA
>JBBSBD010000160.1:0-14457 GCA_038251675.1 Chitinophagales bacterium
TGGCGCCAATGAGCCCGTGCCTTCAAGAGACGATGGACGTATTGCACCTACCGGGGCCGTTAGTTCGTTTCCTTACACACCGGCGCAATCCTTAAAGGCATTGAAAAATTATTATAATAATTACGGAAAGTTCCTTTGGGGGGAATATGCTTTCCGCGATGCATTTAATCTTACTCAAAACTGGTGCTCCCAGATTTACATGGGACTCAACCAGGCGCCCATGGCCGTTATGATAGAAAATTATCGTACCGGTTTATTATGGAAATTATTTATGAGTAATGATGATATAAAGAATGGATTACAAAGGTTGAAAGCCGAAACAGAAAAAATAAATTAATTCAAAAAGATCGAAATGTTTTTTAAAATTCTTGTTACCTCTGTCGTTCTTTTCTTTAATTATACATTAACTGCTCAAAAAAGCAAATCGTCAAAAACATTTCCGGATTCCATAGCACCCGTTGGTATCATTAAAAACCTTTCTGATTCTGCATTGCTCGATGTGGTACAGCGACAGACATTTCGTTTCTTCTGGCATTATGCGCATCCGGTGAGTGGACTTGCAAGAGAAAGAGACAATACCGTAAAGGCAAATTATTATTGGGACTATATCAACGAAGCGAATGATGAGCCTAATTTTAGTAAAGGAACATTCGGCCCTGAAGCATGCGCTATTGGCGGAACAGGCTTTGGTATTCTTTCAACAATTGTTGCGGTTAACCGTGGCTGGATTGGCAGAGATACGGCTTTGAAGCGCCTGGTTAAGATTGTTGATTTTTTGATTAAAGCAGATTGCTATCACGGGATCTATCCTCATTTTATGAACGGCGCTACCGGAAAAACAATTCCATTCGGAAGAATAGATGATGGAGCGGATATCGTGGAAACATCCTATTTATTTATGGGGCTTTTATGTGCTAAAGAATATTTTAATGGAGATATTCCTTTTGAAAAATATTTTAGAAACCGCATTCAACAAATGTGGGATGTAGCTGACTGGAACTGGCACAGCAAAGGCGATGATAAATTTTTATACTGGCACTGGAGTCCCGATAATGATTTTAATATGAACTTTCCGGTGTATGGATATGATGAGGCTTTGATCACGTACATTGTTGCAGCATCATCTCCATGGCATCCGATTTCAAAAGAACTGTACGAAAACTCATGGGTGAAAAGTGCAAGCTGGAAAAACGGGCAATCTTATTATGGCATTAATCTTCCGTTGGGAAATTTTGACAAAGGCGGTCCCTTGTTTTTTGAGCAATATACTTTTATGGGAATTGATCCCAATGGTTTAAAAGACGATCATGGAATTGACTATGCAGAGCAAACAAAAAATCACACACTTATCAACCGGGCCTATTGTATGGAGAATCCAAAAAAATATAAAGGTTATGGGGAAGACTGCTGGGGGCTTACCGCCGGCGATAGTTATAAAGGTTATGTGGCGCATTGCCCGGAAGTAGATTTGGGAGTGATACAACCAACGGCTGCATTATCCTCTCTTCCTTATACACCTGAATATAGTATGGAGGCATTGAAACATTTTTATTATGATTTGGGAGATAAAATTTGGGGGCCTTATGGTTTTGCAGATGGCTTTAGTGAATCTCATAACTGGTATGCAAAAACACACCTGGCTATTGACGAGGGTCCTATAGTTGTGATGATTGAAAATTATAGAACGGGATTGATATGGAAATTATTTATGAACATTCCGGAGATTCAAAAGGGATTGCAGAAGCTGGGATTTAAAACACCATGGGTAAAAGAATAAATATGAAAACTTTTTTGGTCAGGCAATTCACTAAAGGCATAATCTTATGGATTTCCATGCTGGTGGCCGGTACATCTTTCGCTGTAGCCCAAAACAATGATACCTCTTTCATCCGCAATAAAATAAAAGGATTACTTACCGGAACTTTATTGGGAGACGCCCTCGGCGGCCCGATAGAATTCCAGAGTCATCCTGATATTCAAGCAACACCGAATCCGCCAAAATTATGGACCGATACCAGCGACATAATTGATGATGCTGCGTTAAAAGCTGCTGCCGATAGAATTTATTTCAGGGAATATAAATACCTCTTACCTATGGCTCAATCTTACGGTACGTGGAAAGCCAATGCAGCACCTGGCTCCGTTACAGATGACAGCCGGAATAAAATGGTGCTTATATATATGCTTCGTAAAGCATTGCAAAAAAACAAATGGCCGCTTACGGAAAAAAATATGGCGCAAGCTTATTTGGATTGGAGAAATACGCCAACGATAAAATCAAGTCCTGGTTATGATTCGCTTTGTAAAGACTGGATGATTGAAATGGATAAGACCATCAATTGGATAATGGGCAGCCGTGAAATAGGCAAAGCTTATCCTCCGGAAAGAATGTGGAATGCATTGCCTACCTGTTGGGGCCAAATGACTTTGCCGCCATTGGCTGCTATCTATCCCGGTGAGCCGGAGAAAGCATATTTGGCTGCATACAAACTTGCTTATTTTGATAACGGTTTTGCAAAAGATATGAATGCGGCATTGGTCGCTGGTTTATCTGTCGGCCTCACGCTTGATCCTGCAAAAATGACCAACGAACAAATGTGGACGTCGGTGATAGAGGCCATTCAAAATACTGATCCGTATGCCTATGGTAAAGTTCCCTGGTGTGACAGGTCGGTAAAAAAATGGTTTTATTTATCAGATCTTTTTGTAAAAGAAGCGAATGGCTCTCCGGCAAAATTATTTCAGCGGCTGGATAAAGAATTTATGTACACAACTAAGTGGGAAGCACAGGTTCCGTTCGTAGTAATTTTTTCCGTCCTCAAAATTTGTAAATACGATCCGCTGGCCGCATTAGAATTGAGCATAGAATGGGGAAATGATCATGATACCTATCCGCAATTGCTGGGTGCATTTATTGGCGCCATATATGGCCCCGAAATTTTTAAGGAAGGTATGAGAACATCAGTCTCAAAACGATTGCGACTGGATTATGACGAGAGTATTGATGAATGGGTAAATACGCTGATGAAAATTCAGCAATTAGGTAAAACCAAAACGTTGTTTAAAAATTAATAAACCGAAAAAATTTTGCACCATAAAAAAAGGAATCGTGGAAAATAATAGTGAGACAAAGGGTATAGCTAGAAAAATCATCGGCAACCGGCATGAAAGTAAAACTGGAAAGTAAATTTCCATGGCCGATGGTGTAAACTTAATTTTGTTTTTAATTTGATTATTTATATGAAAAAAGGAATTGTATTATTTTTTAGTATTTTCTTAGTAATACCAGCAATTACTCTAGCGCAACATCACGGGTCATTTCAAAAATATTGGTACGTGCAGGCGTCTGATACTTTGCCGTACCGTCTTCTGCTTCCGGCAAAATACAACCCCCAAAAAAAATATCCACTAATATTGTTTCTGCATGGAGCAGGTGAAAGAGGGAACAATAATGAATCGCAACTTAATAATGGTGGATTACTCTTTGTACGCGACAGTATTATGCTAAACTATCCTGCTATAGTCGTTTTTCCGCAATGTGCTAAACATAGTTCGTGGGCTAATTCCAATAGCCAAAAAGACACTGTTACAAAAATAAGGACCTATACATTTCCTAAAATTTCCGAACCAAAAAAAGATATGAAGCTTGTGATGGAATTGCTTGCAGAGCTGAGCAAAGATTATTCGGTAGATACCACAAGACTATACGTTGGAGGATTATCAATGGGTGGCTTTGGAACGTATGATCTTGTAAACAGGATGCCGGAAAAATTTGCTGCAGCTTTTGTAATATGCGGGGCAGGCGATACATCCAATGCAAAAAACATGACGCGTCCTTCCTGGTGGCTTTTTCATGGAGAGAAAGATTCTACCGTATTTCCACAAAACAGCAGAATGATGGAGGAAGCTTTAAAAAAAGCAGGAGCGGATGTAAAGCTTACGATATATCCTGAAGATGGGCACGATAGCTGGAATGATGCTTTCAAGGAGCCCGGGCTTTTCGAATGGATGTTTAAAAAGAAATTAACGAATTAGTAATAATGAATGCTTTTAAGCGCATGTGTAAAATATTTTTCATAAAAAATAATCATCATGTCACAATTTAAATTTTCAGAACAACAGAAAGATTTGTATGAAAAGGATGGGTATGTAATTATTAAGAATTTTTTGACGGAAGAGGAAATAAGCAAATTGTATTCGATTGCCACGGGTGACGACACGCTCCAAAAACACGCATTTGATCTCAATGATCAATCAGGAAAAAAAACAAAACTTACGCTGTGGTACACACCAGGTAACGATGCATACGGGCTCCTTACTAAAAGTGAGCGAATGGTCAATTCCGTAGATGAATTAATGGAAGGAGATAGTGCCGTTTGCCATTTTCACAGCAAGCTTATGCAGAAAGAGCCAAGAGTAGGAGGTGCCTGGGAGTGGCACCAGGATTATGGCTATTGGTATAAAAATGAATTTTTGTTACCCGGTCAAATGATGTCTGTGATGGTCGCGATTACAAATGCAAACAAAGAAAACGGATGCCTGCAGGTAATAAAAGGTTCACATAAAATGGGGCGCATTGAACACGGTTTCGCAGGTGAACAGGTTGGTGCATCACAACATTATGTTGACCTCGCATTAAAAACAATGCCGCTTGTTTATGTTGAAATAAATGCCGGCGACGCCTTGTTTTTTCACAGTAATTTATTGCATCGTTCCGAAGGAAATCTTTCTGACGCTCCGCGTTGGTCATTGATCGCCGTTTACAACAGGAGTGCGAATATTCCATACAATGAACCATCAAAATCAAGCACCGTGCCTTTGAATGCAGTGCCCGATGAGGCGTTAATGGAGTGGGAGACTGAGGGAATAGGGGCTGCAGCAAATTTTTTAGAAAAGGAAAAGGACGAGGCTTTAAAATGATTTTACTTTAGCATGAATAAAATATTTTCACCTGTACCGTTATGGCAGAATGCAGGCGTAGGCTTTGCCCGCATGATTACAGGCATATTCTTAATATATCATGGCTGGGAAGTTTTTGATGAAAAGCAAATGCAGGATTATGCTCAATGGGACCTGTTTAAAAATAATGCTTATGCATCTTTCATGGTTTATTGCGGTAAGGGCACAGAATTCATCACAGGGATTGTACTTGCTTTAGGTCTGTTCACAAGAATAGCTTGCATAATAATTGCCTGCACATTCCTTTATATTTCTTTTTTTGTCGGCAATGGCAAAATATGGTATGAAGATCAGTATCCTTTTTTATTCGTAATGCTGGCATTACTATTTTTCTTTACGGGCCCGGGCAAATGGGCACTAGATAATATCGTGTTTAAAAAACAATAGGTAACTTTCAATAGTTGCAAAATTTAACGGCAGGCTTGTATCATGAAATCACTTCTATTTCGTCATTGAGTGTTTTTAGATTTAATAGCTTAGGGTAAAAAAATCCGATTGGAATAAAACAGTCATTCTTAATGAAGAAATTTTATAATTTTTTAATTTCAACTTCATTTTTTTTCACGACAATAAGTGGGAACCTCCATGCACAGCCTTTGCAAATCAATACCTACTGTAATCCCCTGAACCTGGATTACACTTACATGATCTATAATTCAAACAATGATATTTCTTATCGCTCCGGCGCCGACCCTGCGGTTGTAAAATTCAGAAATGAATATTACATGTTTGTGACGAGGTCACTGGGCTACTGGCATTCCACAGACCTTAACAATTGGGATTTTATTTATCCCGAAAAATGGTATTTCCAGGGATCAAACGCTCCTGCGGCGCACAACTATAAAGATTCGGTTTTGTATGTAACGGGCGATCCGTCCGGCTCCATGAGTATCCTTTATACTGATGATCCTAAGAAAGGTGATTGGAAAGCTGTTCCTTCCATTATAAATGATCTGCAGGATCCTGATCTTTTTATAGATGATAACAACCAGGCATACATGTATTGGGGGTCCAGTAATGTATATCCTATCAGGGCAAAAAAACTTGACATAGAAAAACGTTTCCGCCCTTCAGAAAAAACTTATGAATTGTTCAATCTCGATGGTAAGAAACACGGATGGGAGCGCTTCGGCGAAAATCATTCCGATACAGTGTTAGGCGGATATATGGAAGGGCCGTGGATGACAAAACATAATAACAAATATTACCTGCAATATGCCGCCCCGGGTACCGAATTTAATGTGTATGGAGATGGTGTTTACGTAAGCGATTCGGCGCTTGGCCCTTTTACCTATATGCCTAATAATCCATTTTCATATAAGCCGGGTGGTTTTATGAATGGCGCGGGACATGGCAGTACTGTAGTTGGCCCTTATGATCAATATTGGCATTTTGCGTCGATGGCTGTTTCGGTAAATGTAAATTGGGAAAGACGTATTTGTATGTACCCAACCTGGTTTGATGATGACGGCTTAATGCACGCTGATACAAGGTTTGGTGATTATCCGCATGCCGCTCCGATAGTGCCTGGGATTGCCGGCGAATTTAAAGGATGGATGTTGTTATCTTACAACAGGCCGGTGAAGTCTTCATCAGTGTTGGAAAATTTTGATGCTAAAAATATTGATGATGAAAATGTAAAGACTTTTTGGATTGCTCAAAATAATGATGACAAGCAGTGGATAGAAATTGATCTTGAATCTCCCGGGAAAGTCTTTGCTATACAGGTAAATTACCACGATTATAAATCTGGTTTATATGGTAAAATCCCCGGCCTTCATCACCGGTATTTTATAGAAGGATCCATCGATGGAAAAAGTTGGATAACGCTTGTTGATAGAAAAAATAATTTCCGGGATGTACCCAATGATTATGTTGAGTTGGCCATTCCGCAGACGGTTCGCTACATCCGTTACAACAATATACATGTTCCTACGCCTTACCTGGCTATATCAGGATTGAGAATTTTTGGAAAAGGCCAGGGAAAGTCACCACAAGCTGCTAAGAATTTTTCAGCGCAACGAAAGGTTGATAGGCGTGATGCAATGATAACCTGGGATAAACAGCCAAATGCGCAAGGCTATAATGTGCTTTGGGGAATTGCTCCGGATAAATTATACAACTCCTGGATGGTGTATAATAAAAATTCTTTGGATTTAAAAAGCCTTGCAACCGACCAGGTATATTATATGTCTGTAGAAGCATTCAATGAAAATGGCGTATCTGAAAAAACAAAAGTTGTAAAAGTTGAATAATTTATTATACTAAATCACACCTCACCCCCAACCCCCTCTCCATTGGAGAGGAGGTTGGGGGTGAGGCTTAAATATCAATCATGAAAAAAATTTTCAGAATTTTTATCTTAATCTTTTTTCTCTTCTCTGCACTTCCAAACGCACATGCCCAGGAACATCCACCGTTTTATTCCGATATTCAATCTTTCAAAAAGCAGGATAGCCTTCATTTTCCGCCTGCTAAGGCTATCTTATTTATTGGTAGCTCTTCATTTACCAAATGGAAAGATGTGCAGGATTATTTTCCTGGCTATACAATACTAAACCGGGGTTTTGGGGGATCTTCATTGCCCGATGTGATTCGTTACGCGGATGATATTATTTTTCCATATAATCCTAAACAGATCGTGATCTATTGTGGCGAGAATGACTTAGCTGCTTCTGATACAGTCACCTCGAATATGGTGTTCTCACGCTTCACTACTTTGTTTGATATGATAAGAAACCATATGCCGCAAGTGCAGATTGATTTTGTTTCGCTAAAGCCCAGCCCGAGTCGGGCTCACTTATTCAAAAAAATGGAAGCGGCTAATACGATGATCAAAGAATTTTTGAAGAATAAAAAGAACGCTGAGTTTATAGATGTTTATTATGCGATGCTCACTGCTGATGGCACACCCATGAAAGATATTTTTTTGGAAGACAATCTGCACATGAATGCTAAAGGATATGCTATTTGGAAAAAAATATTTTTGCCTTACTTAATAAAAAAATAAATCAATATGAACTTGTTGAAACGATTGCTGCTTGTATTATTTGTATCATGCACTTTGCCCGCATTTTCGCAATCTTCAAATGCAAAAATGAAAACCTTCATCGATGCGCTGATGAAAAAAATGACAACAGAAGAAAAAATAGGTCAGCTGAATCTTCCCGGCTCGGGAGATATTGTTACCGGCCAGGCTGGCAATTCTGATATTGGTAAAAAAATTAAAGAAGGAAAAGTTGGCGGCTTATTTAATATTAAAGGAGTTGATAAAATTCGTGCTGTTCAAAAAGTGGCTGTAGAAGACAGCCGTTTAAAAATTCCGATGATATTTGGTATGGATGTTATTCACGGCTATCAAACCGTGTTCCCGATACCGTTAGGTTTATCATGTAGTTGGGATATGAATCTTATTGAAAATTCCGCCAAGGTCGCTGCGCAGGAGGCAAGTGCTGATGGTATTTGCTGGACATTTTCGCCCATGGTAGATATAGCCCGTGATCCGCGCTGGGGCCGCATTGCCGAAGGTTCAGGTGAAGACCCGTATCTCGGATCGCAAATTGCCAGGGCCATGGTGAAAGGTTACCAGGGAACAGACCTTACAAAAAATAATACCGTAATGTCGTGTGTAAAACACTACGCTTTATATGGAGCCGCAGAAGCGGGCCGTGATTATAACACAACTGACATGAGTCACCAGAGAATGTACAATGAATACTTTCCACCTTATAAAGCGGCTGTGGATGCAGGCGCAGGAAGTGTGATGGCGTCGTTCAATGAAGTGGATGGTGTACCTGCCACCGCTAACAAATGGCTGATGACTGATGTACTGCGTAAGCAATGGGGCTTTAATGGATTTGTAGTTACAGATTATACCGGTATTAATGAAATGATTGCTCATGGCATTGGTGATTTGCAAACCGTTTCCGCAAGGGCATTGAAAGCAGGCATCGATATGGATATGGTAGGAGAGGGATTTCTTACTACGCTCGAAAAGTCTCTTAAAGAAAATAAGGTAACGATGAAGGAAATCGATTCGGCATGTCGCCGCGTGCTTGAGGCAAAATATAAACTCGGACTGTTCGATGATCCTTATAAATATTGTGATAACAACCGTTCTAAAACTGAAATTTTTACGGAAGCGAATAAAAAAGTCGCCAGGGAAACGGCTGCACAAAGTTTTGTTTTGCTAAAAAATGCGAACAACACTTTGCCGATAAAAAAGTCAGGAACGATAGCATTGATCGGTCCGCTGGCAGATGCAAAAGAAAATATGACGGGCACCTGGAGTGTAGCTGCAGATTTTTCAAAATCAATTTCCGTAAGACAGGGGCTGGAAGATGCCGTGGGGAGCAACGCGAAAATTATATATGCGCTCGGTGCCAACCTATCACAGGATAGCTTGTTCGAAGAAAGGGCTGGCATGTTTGGTAAATCTTTCAAGAGAGATTCACGACCTGCGCAACAAATAATTGATGAAGCGCTTGCCATGGCCAATCAAAGTGACGTGATTGTAGCTGCTCTTGGCGAGTCGGCTGAGATGACGGGAGAAAGCAGCAGCGTAACTAATCTTGAGATTCCGCAATCTCAAAAGGATTTATTAAAGGCACTCGTAAAAACGGGCAAGCCATTAGTGCTTGTGCTTTTCACAGGCCGTCCGTTGGCATTAAGCTGGGAAAATGAAAATGTGCCCGCTATTTTAAATGTATGGTTTGGCGGTACCGAGGCAGGTCATGCCATTGCAGATGTATTGTTTGGTGATGCAAATCCATCCGGGAAGCTAAGTACCACATTTCCGCAGAACGTAGGACAGGTGCCGTTGTATTACAACCATAAAAATACCGGGAGGCCACTACGTGGTCAATGGTTTCAAAAATTTCAATCCAACTATTTAGATGTTTCTAATGATCCTGTGTATCCTTTTGGATATGGATTGAGTTATACAACTTTTACTTACAGCGATGTGAAGCTTAGCGGAAATTCTATAAATGCAAATAGATCCATCACTGCAACCGTTACAGTTTCTAATACCGGTAAGACCGATGGTAAAGAAGTAGTGCAATTGTATATTCAGGATCTTGTGGGAAGCACTACAAGACCTGTAAAGGAGTTAAAAGGTTTTCAAAAGATTGACCTTAAAGCGGGAGAATCAAAAACGGTGACATTTAAGATTACCAATAATGATCTCAAATTTTACAATTACGATTTGAAGTATGTTTCTGAACCGGGTGACTTTAAATTATTCATTGGTGGCAATAGCCGTGATGTGAAAGAAGCAGATTTTAAATTGTTGTAATAAAGTTCACTCGTTAAAAAATTCAATGATAAAAGTTAAAGCCTTTGCTTGTATTGCGATACTAATCCCAATCTTCTGCCAGTCTTGTTCTCCAAAAATAACAAATGCAAATAAGCCGGAGGAGAGCAATGCATCAGGCAGCAGTAAAGTTGCGATAGAATCGTGGCTCACGAAAGGTGATCAGTCAGTTTTGTTGCAAAAGCAACCGGCTATTTATTTCAGCGATAGTAAAAGCGGAGGGCCGACTATAACGGTTGATCCTAATCAAACATATCAAACCGTAGATGGATTTGGCTATTCGCTCACAGGCGGCAGCGCTTATGTAATTAATCGTTTAGCCCCCGGCGTTAAAGCGGGTTTGCTTCATGAACTTTTTGGAAACGGTGTTAATTCAATTGCTGTCAGCTATCTCAGGATCAGTATCGGCGCGTCAGATCTTGATGCAACCGTTTTTAGCTATGATGATATTTCAACAGGAACAACCGATGTTAATCTTGATCACTTCTCGCTCGATCATGACAGGACTGATCTTATCCCACTTCTAAAGGAAATTTTAGCTATCAACCCAAACATAAAAATTCTTGGTTCGCCATGGAGCCCGCCTGTTTGGATGAAGAACAATGGTAATTCAAAAGGCGGAAGCCTGCTACCTCAATACTATGATGTGTATGCACAGTATTTCGTAAAATATATTCAGCAAATGAAAGCGGAGGGAATAACAATCGATGCCATCACGCCTCAGAATGAACCGCTGCATCCCGGCAACAATCCAAGCATGCTGATGTTGGCGGAGCAGGAGCGGGACTTTATAAAAAACAGTCTTGGCCCGGCTTTTAAAACAGCAGGCATTGCAACAAAAATCATTGTGTATGATCATAACCTCGATCGCCCGGACTATCCCCTTGCAATTTTAAATGATCCGCAGGCACGCGAATTTGTTGATGGTTCTGCTTTTCATTTATATGCGGGAGAGGTAAACACTTTGAGTAAAGTTCATGATGCGTATCCAATGAAAAATGTCTACTTCACTGAGCAATGGACAGGTTCTAAAGATTCTTTCGGGGGCGATCTTAAGTGGCATTTAAAAAATGTAATCATCGGCACCATGCGAAACTGGTGTCGTATCGCTTTGGAATGGAACCTTGCAAGCGATCCGGACTATAACCCGCACACGCCCGGTGGTTGTACCGAGTGTAAAGGAGCACTGACCATTGGTGGCGTTGTTCAAAGAAATGAAAGCTACTACATCATTGCACATGCTTCGAAGTTTGTACCGCCCGGCTCGGTTCGTATTGCAAGTAATATCGAAGGCGAATTGTATAATGTTGCCTTCAAGACTCCACAAGGGAAAACTGTTTTGATTGTAGAGAATGATGGCGACGAAGATGTTGCTTTTAATATCGCATCTAATGGCAGTAATGCAGCTACATCTTTACCAGGCGGTGCTGTGGCAACTTATGTTTGGTAAAGTTTTTTATTACAGTAACGCTTTTAAATCAATCAGAATGAAAATTTATCTCGAAGACGTTTTTAAGAAATCCGGAATTCCTACTTATACTTTTGTAAAGCCGACTGAATATAACAATATAATTGTAGCACTTCGGACAAAAGGAAGAGGTATTGTTATAGAGGGACCTTCTGGAATTGGAAAAACAACTTCAATTCAAAAAGCAATAGAAGAACTTGGTCTAAATAAAAAAGTGACCAAACTTTCAGCCCGGAAAAATGATGACAAGGAATTCATCAAAATGCTTCCTGAATTTAAGGGTATTGGCACAGTAATTATTGATGATTTTCACGTTTTGACCGATGATCTGAAAGCTTCGGTTGCCGATTACATGAAAGTTTTGGCAGACGAAGAAAAGGAAGATGACAAAATACTTTTGATTGGGATTAACAAGGCGGGTGATTCATTAATAAAAATGGCTGCTGACTTAAATAATCGAATTGATACAATTAGGTTTGAACGAAATCCAGATGAAAAAATTGAAGAATTAATTTCAAAGGGCGAGGATGCCCTAAATATATCTTTCAATACAAAGAAAGACATTATAGAATTATCAAAGGGTAGTTTTCACATTGCACAATATCTCTGTAGTGAAATATGCACTTTGGCAGGGATTCTTGAAAGTGCTCCTCAAAAGCGATCCGTGGAAATTAGTATTGAGATAATAAAGCAAAAAGTTTTAGATGAATTCGGAAGAACATTTTATAGTAAGGCAAAAAGCTTCGCAACAGGAACTCGACTGAGACGAGAAGGTAGAGCTCCATATTTACATTTACTATATTGGCTATCGCAATCTGATGACTGGACAATTCAAATGGATGACACTGTTAGAAAGTATCCTGAGCATAAAATAAGCATCGGACAAATTGTTGAGAAAGGGCATTTAGAAGGAGTTATTAGAGATGATATAGGAATTCAAGATGTTATACATTATGACCCAAATTCAAGAGTTTTATCTGTAGAAGACCCAAAATTTATGTTCTATGTTAGGAACTTGTTATGGAGTAAATTTTCAAAACAAATTGGATATTTAGGTTTTCAATTCACTAGTAAATATGATTTTGCATTGTCCTTTGCAGGCGAGAATCGCGACTTGGCAGAAAGAATAAATAAGTTTTTATTAGAAAATCATATTGCTGTTTTTTATGACAAGAATGAACAAAGTAGAATCTTAGCGGAGAATGTTGAGGATTATCTTGCTCCTATATATTCTTCAGAAGCCAAATTTATTGTTCCGCTTCTTAGCTTAAGCTTTCCTAAAAAAATATGGACAAAATTTGAATCGGATAATTTCAAACAAAGATTTGGCGATAATTCTATAATATCAATTTGGTATTCTGATTGTCCAGTGGGAATGTTTGACGAATCAAAAAAATATGGAGGAATTACATTTGACCCCGCAGGTGATATCGACAAACAGACGGAAGTTATTTGCTTGGAATTAATGGAAAAAATATCACAAGATAGAATAAACGAAGAAAACCTCTCTGCCTAAAGGTTGGTGTTCGTGATTCCGCTTTTGCAGCAAAGCAATCACCACCAACTGGGAATAAACTTTGGATCAATGAAAACCAAACCTTCCTTGCTATCATAAGTAGCCTTTAAAATTAAATAACCCAAATCCCAGGCTATCCTTCGCAACTTTTACCTATTTCCAGCCATAGCCTCAACATCTTTATAGGCTTTTAATAATGAAGAGCGCTATCCTTAGTTTGCAACTAAGGATATAATTAATATTCCTTTATTTTGGTAATCAATTAGAGGCTTTGATCAAAACAATAATAGTAACTAAACCCGTTGAAGAAGTGAAGAAAATTCACAGGGAACATCTTTTAATTTTCCTATACCCTTTGCTGATTATTGCGGCTCTTCCAATATTGCGATATGTGTACTACTTCATGATCTTGAATAATAACTCCGGTGTGGAAGATAGATATGTTGTCGAAAGAGTTTTCATCAGTGCACCTCTTTTAATAGGGGTTGGCTTAGTACTATTTTTATTCTATAAAAAATTTCATAAGTGGTTTGGCCTGTTAAGTTTTTTTATGGGACTTGCATGGCTTTTTATGTTGCTTAAAGAAATGTCCGCAGAATCCTGATTTCATCACCCTATGCAAAATAATTCCCAGCAACGTCTCCGAAGAGTCGTTGCGCTGCTACATCGTTAAGTATAAGTTTTATTATTTTTATAGCTGCAGTTTTATAAACTATCGCTTACGATAATTTATTTTCTCTAATCATCGTTTAAAACGCGGACTAGGTGGCGAATAATTAATCATTATTTTCTGTAACGTAATAGAGTTGCAAATATCACGGGATAAAGAAACCAAACCATTTATGAAAGAAATCACCATTACTTTTTCTCCCGATGAACTGGTAGAACTGGCGAAACAACTGTACCTCGGCGGCTATTTTTCACTTTGTGCCGGCGATCATGGTAATACCGCAATGGTAAATGAAATTATGAACCGCGTATGTGCAACGGGAATGGTACAAGCTCCCGAAACAAATGCTTTTAGGATGGGAGGATCTGGCGAGCCCGCATTTTTTATAAGCCACGATGTGGATGAGGAATGTGATCCGTTGGTAGAGTTATATAACGATTCTGTGATAGCGGAATACTTGCCATTTGCCCTGGCAGACAGGGATTTCGCGGAACAATATGGTATGCTTGAAGCGAAGGAAGTATTTGAAA
>JBBSBD010000161.1:0-14386 GCA_038251675.1 Chitinophagales bacterium
TTAGCTCCAATTTTTTATAAGATTTTCTTACCCCAATTTAGAACACTTTTCTTAAATAGAAAGTCAATACCAGTAAGCTTCTTACTCTTATTTTTTCTAATGGCCGTCATTAGAAAATTTAGCTAATGACGTTTTTGGGATGAAAATTACTTTCAAAAAAAAAATCGAAAATTTTTAATGAAGCTTCGAAACAAAAATAAATGAAGAAGTAAGAGATAAGGAGCTTTAATGCTATCTCATATCATCAGGATTAAAATCCTTATCCGGCTTCACTTCTATAGTTTCCTCCAAAAGATATATAGTGGCACCGTCAAGCATTTTACTGATTTTGCTTCGGTAAACTTCCGCTTCATCCTTTGTTTTAAAGTTTCCAAATTTTAATTTGATGTATGGGTTGGAAAACCACATATAGGGTTTCTGCTCGGGAAATTTTTGAAGCAACTCAGTACGCACCCTCATTGCATAATCTCTATCATTGGTATTAAGTACCATAAGGCGATAACCTTTGGCGCTCCTGGCCATGGCTTTGAGTATTGCAGTATTGATTTCAGATTCTTTTCGGGCAAGAATGGCGAGGCGATAGTCGCTATGTACTACCACTTTGTCTTTATTTGCCGAATCAGCAACCTGCGAAAATGAATTGAGAGAAAAAATGGTTAGTAAAAAGAAAAGTAAAAGCTTCATATTTTATGAGTGGGATTTTGTCAAAAATAATACCATGATCATGATCTTGTGCTTTTGAGAGCGAAATTTAAAGTTATGAGTTGTATGGTTTGAAAAATTAAGATTTTCTTACACAAGGCTTTCTTTGATAATTTGAACGCTGGCGCTGCAGCCAAGCCTATCGGCTCCGGCATCAATTAGTTCTTTTGCAAATTGGTACGTTCTGATGCCACCGCTTGCCTTTATCTTCACAGAATCGCTTAAGTGCCTTCTCATAAGTTGTACGGCATGCACTGAAGCGCCATGTTCTGCATAGCCCGTAGAAGTTTTTACATAATCAACCCCTGCGGCGCCGTAAATATCGCAGCATTTAATAATCTCATCATCCGTAAGAATCCCGCTTTCTATAATCACCTTTATAATCTTGTTCCTGTTTCTAATAATAGGTAAAACCGTATTGATCTCACTTGCGAGAAACTGCCAGTCATTGTTTTTTATGGCTGATATGTTGATCACCATATCAAGTTCATCTGCACCATCCACAATCGCCAGGACAATTTCTGCAACCTTTGCTTCGATAGCGGAATAACCAAATGGGAAACCGATAACTGTGGCGACTTTTACCTCTGAGTTACTTACATATTCTTTAGCCTTTTTTACAAATAATGGCGGAACGCACACTGCGGCAAATTTATATTCAACGGCTTCCTCGCAGAGCTTTTCAATTTCTGCTAAAGATGTGGTGGGTTTTAGGATGGTGTGGTCTATGTATTTGGCGATATGCATTTCTAATTGGTAATTTTTGACTTGCTTCTAACTTGCTTTCCTACCGGAAGATTTTGTAATATTTTTTAAAGAATTTTCAATGGCTTTTTGGACAAATTGATTCAAAGAAACTCCCTGCTTTGAAGATACTATCGCAGCTTTTTGATGAAGCTCTGGCGATATCCTCACATTGAAAGAGCCTTTCATAGACTTTAGCATAGGGATACTTTCACGTTCACAAATAGCAGTGTAATCCTCTACCGCTCCTTCAAAAGCTTTTTGCAATTCTTTTACAGAAGCTCCTTCAAAAGTAATAAGGTCATTTATACCTGAAATTTTGCCAAAGAATACAGCATCTTCACTACTGAAATGTACTGTGCCATGAAAACCTTTGTATTCTAAATAATCTTTTTTCATATGAGATTTTCTTTTTTTAATTCTTCAATAACCATATCAATTTGGTAAGCCTTTAATATGTTTTTAGGATGAGGTTTATGAAGACGAATAATATGAGAATTTTCCCTGTTAACAAAAGCTACTGCGGATCCGGAAGTCTTGCCTTTATTGGACTCAATATATCCCAGACCATTCAGCAAAGATTTTAGTTCACCATAACTAAAATCTTTGGGGTGTGATAAAAGTCTATTAACCAGCTTCGCTTTCTTTGACATGCCTCATCAAATATAAAAAAAAATTGCAACTAAGTTGTAGTTGCAATTTTCCATGCCAATTAATTTTTTAAATAATCTATCCCTCTTTTCCATGGCATTGCTTATACTTCTTTCCGCTGCCACAGGGGCAAGGATCGTTACGACCGATCTTCGGTCCAACTTTTATAGGCTCCTGCTTTACATTTTCTGAGGGATCTATATAGTCATTTTCCTGCGAAAGATACTCGGGGCCACCGTTGCCGGCACCGGCAAATTCTTCCTTACGCTGGCGCATCCGGCTCATGTCGGTTTTTTGCCGCCTTTCTTCATGTATTCTTCCTGCCTGGTTCTGTTCAACCGGTATACTGCAATGCGCCAGGAAGCTTACAATATCTTTATTTACCTGGTCGTCCATTTGCTTGAATGCATTAAATGCTTCTATCTTATAAATTACCAACGGATCTTTTTGTTCATAACCAGCGGTCTGCACACTATGCCTTAAATCGTCCATGGCACGTAAATGTTCTTTCCACGCATCATCGATCAAAGCCAGTGTAATATTACGTTCCAGGGCATTGGTTAATTCAGCACCATTCGTTTCTATAGTTTTGTCAAGATTAGCTACAGCTTGCATCGCCTTTTTGCCATCGGTAAATGGCACAGCAACATTTTCAATATGCGAGCCCTGCTCCTTGCGAATATTTTTTATCACAGGCAGCGTTTGCTCATTCATCAACTTATTCTTATGATTGTAATGATCTTTCGCCTCGTAATACAGCCTGTTTGAAAGCGTGGCTGTATCCACTTTGTCAAGCTCTTCTGCGGTAATATCGGTATCAATACCAAAATTCATAATTACAGCAAGCTTAAATTCTTCGTGATCATTAATTTCTTTGAATGAATTTACAATGCCTTCGGCAACGGAATAAAACCCGTTGTCAAGATCCAGCGCAAGCCTTTCTCCAAACAAAGCGTGGTTGCGCCTTCCATAGATAACGGTGCGCTGCTTGTTCATCACATCATCATACTCAAGCAATCTTTTTCTTATTCCAAAATTATTTTCTTCTACTTTCTTTTGGGCACGCTCAATACTTTTGGAGATCATGCTGTGCTGAATAACTTCTCCTTCTTTGTATCCCATCCTGTCCATTAATGAAGCGATTCTTTCACTGCCAAACATACGCATCAGGTCATCTTCAAGAGAAACAAAGAATTGCGAGGTACCGGGATCTCCCTGGCGACCGGCACGACCGCGAAGCTGCCTGTCCACACGACGGCTTTCATGTCTTTCAGTACCTAATATTGCAAGACCACCGGCTTCTTTAACCCCTGGCCCAAGTTTAATATCCGTACCACGACCAGCCATATTGGTAGCAATAGTTACGGCCCCTGAAAGGCCAGCCTCGGCAACTACTTGTGCTTCCCGTGCGTGTTGTTTTGCATTCAATACATTATGCGGTACGCCTTTTTGTTTCATCATTCTGCTGAGCAATTCACTTACTTCTACTGATGTGGTACCTACAAGAATCGGCCTTCCCGCAGCACGCATTTTTTCTACTTCTTCAATTACTGCTTTTAGCTTTTCGCGCTTTGTTTTGTAAACAAGATCTTGCGTATCACTTCTTATTACCGGCACATTTGTAGGAATAGAAACAACGTCTAGTTTATAGATATCCCAGAATTCTGCAGCCTCAGTTTCCGCTGTACCAGTCATGCCTGCAAGTTTATGATACATCCTGAAAAAGTTCTGCAGAGTAATGGTAGCATAAGTCTGGGTAGCGCTTTCAATCTTCACGTTTTCTTTTGCTTCAATTGCCTGGTGCAAGCCATCGGAGTAGCGACGACCCTCCATAATACGGCCTGTTTGCTCATCCACAATTTTAACCTGCCCTTCAATTACCACATATTCTACATCATTTTCAAAAAGTGTGTAGGCTTTTAATAGTTGCTGAACAGTGTGTATTCTTTCAGCTTTTATTGAATATTCATTGAGTAAAGTTTCCTTTTCGTGAAGCTTCTCATCCGCAGTTAATGCACTCTTTTCTATCTCCGAAAGTTTAACCCCAATATCGGGAAGAATAAAAAAGTCAGGGTCCTCGCCAGACTTTGTGATCAATGCAATTCCTTTGTCGGTGAGTTCTACCTGGTTGTTTTTTTCATCAATATGGAAAAACAATTCTTCGTCAACCTTCGGCATATTTTTTTGCTGATCGGCGAGATAGTAATTTTCAGTTTTCTGAAGTTTTACCCTCATGCCCGGTTCACTCAAATATTTAATGAGCGCCCCGTTTTTTGGCAAACCCCTGTGTGCACGAAACAGAGAAAGGCCGCCGTCTTTTGGATCGTCATTTCCTTCATTTATCTTTTTCTTTGCCTCAATCAAAAACTGGCTGGTTACTTTTTTCTGCGCTTCCACAATTCTTTCAACACGCGGCTTCATCTGGTCAAATTCCTGCTTATCGCCTTTTGGTACAGGGCCCGAAATGATTAGTGGCGTTCTCGCATCATCAATCAATACACTATCCACCTCATCCACCATAGCAAAATGATGCTTGCGCTGCACCATCTCATCAGGACTGTGCACCATATTATCGCGGAGATAATCGAAGCCAAATTCATTATTGGTACCATATACAATATCACTGTTGTAAGCTTTGCGACGGTTATCACTATTTGGTTCGTGCTTGTCAATACAATCAACGGTAAGGCCAAGCCATTCAAATAAAGTGCCGTTCCATTCGCTGTCACGACGGGCCAGGTAGTCGTTCACTGTTACAATGTGAACACCTTCACCTGCCAATGCATTAAGGTAAGCAGGCAAGGTTGATACCAACGTTTTACCCTCACCCGTAGCCATCTCGGCAATCTTTCCCTCGTGCAGTACAATTCCGCCGATAAGTTGCACGTCATAATGAAGCATATTCCAGGTAATTTCGCTTCCACCTGCCGGCCACGAATTTTTATAAATTGCTTTATTATCTTCTATCGTGATATATGATTTTGTAGCGCTGAAAGTTTTATCAAGCTCTGTGGCAGTTGATTTCAATTCTTTATTTTCTTTAAACCGCCGTGCCGTTTCTTTTACTACCGCAAAAGCTTCGGGGAGAATTTCGAGAAGAATTTCTTCGATTTTTTTATCTCTTCCCTTTATAAGCGTATCCACATCCTGGTAAATACGGTCACGCCCGGCGATGTCGGCAGAATCAAGTAATTCCGCATCTGCCTTTTTGGAATTTATTTCATTATCTGTTTCAGTAAGATGTTCTTTTATACGCTGCCGGAACTCAACCGTTTTATGACGCAACTCATCGTTAGAAAGAGATCTATATTGTTCAAAGAAAGCGTTGATCTTAGCCACATAAGGTGTAATTATTTTTACATCCTTTTCGCTTTTATTGCCACCGAATAATTTTGAAAGGAACCCGGACATATATTGTACTTATTAAATGAAAGTTTTATAGAAAATGTTTTGTTGTCAAAATTGATGCAGAAAATTTTTCATGGTCAAAATGACAGGAGGGCAAAGTTACTAAATTGGAAGGAATGGTCTTATTACAGCCAAGCTTTAACCCCAGGGGATTAACTTATTATTAAACAGTGATGCCATATCTGGTGAAAATCCGCCAGTGATTCATTGATTGGTGTAATTTGTTTGTAATTTGAAAAATGAAAAATTATGTCGCAGCATCAATTTATGCAGTTCTCTTATTTCTTACAGGATGTTCTGTTTCCCGGCAAATAAGCCGGCAGGTAAAAAATGATGTATTAACTAACCCCGCCTTTATTTCGGCCCATACGGGAATAAGTATTTATGAACCGGCAACGGGCAAATACTGGTATAATTTCCAGGGAGATAAATATTTTGTACCCGCAAGCAATACAAAACTTCCTACCTGTTATGCCGCGATGAAGTACCTGGGAGATAGCCTTGCGGCTTTATACTATTATGATAAGGGAGATACTTTATTTATCAGGCCAACAGGCGATCCCACATTTCTGCACCCGGATTTTCCGGTGCAAAAGGCATTTGATTTTTTGAATAGAAGTAAAAAACTGATTGTTCTCAATACAGCATTATGGCAGGAAGAGAAATGGGGCAGCGGATGGTCGTGGGACGATTATAACGATTATTACGCTGCTGAACGAAGTGCAATGCCGATATATGGAAATATTGTGCAGGTAAAAAATCACCTAAATAATCCTAAGGTAGTTCCATCCTATTTTAAAAATAATGTTCACATCGACAGCTCTTTGAACAAGAATCTTTTCTCCGGCGGCGTACATCGGGAGCTCGCTGAAAATATCTTTACGGTTACGGCAACCAGCCCTGTGGAACATTATACTGAAACGCCATTTTATACCGGCAATACTGTTTTGCAGGACTTGCTGAACGACACACTTCATAAGATAATTTCCATTAATAACCAACCGGGTAAAATAAATCAGCGGCAATCTGTTTTATACTCACAGCCTACCGATTCTATGTTGAAACCTTTAATGCATCGCAGCGATAATTTTTTTGCGGAGCAAACTTTATTAATGGTAAGTGATAAATTATTAGGGGTGATGAATGACGAAAAGATTATTGACACGTTGTTGAAGACTGACTTTAAAGACTTGCCACAAAAGCCTTATTGGGTTGATGGTTCCGGGCTTAGCCATTACAATCTTTTTTCGCCAAAGGATTTTATCACTATCCTGAATAAAATGAAAAATGACTTTGGGATGGACCGCATAAAAAATATTTTGGCAACCGGGGGTACCGGTACCATTAGAAATTATTACAAAGCCGACAGTGGTTTTATTTATGGAAAAACCGGGACTCTCTCGGGTGTGGTTGCCTTTAGCGGTTTTTTATATACTAAAAAAAATAAGCTGCTTATTTTTTCTACACTTGTAAATAATCATAATGGCAGTTCGGCGGACATCAGAAAAGGAATTGAAAAATTTATTGAAGAGGTGAGGAATAAAAATTAATTGTATTTACCCAACCTTTCCGAAAAGACAGCAGTATATGCCATAAATACTATTTTATGAAACGCATATATTTTGCTTTAGTCACTCTTTTAATTTCTGTTACATTCCTTAACTGCCAAAAGGAATTCAGCTCCGTAAACTTTGGGACAGGCAGTGTTGCAAATAATTTGCCCTCACCCATTACGGCGACATTGCAGGGAAATATTTTGGACGAGAATGGCCAGCCCGCCGCAGGTGTACAAATAACCGTTGGCACAAAAACTTCTATAACAAATGATCACGGGTATTTTAGAGTAAGAGATGCCGCACTGGATAAAAATGCATCTTTAGTGATTGCGGAAAAGCCAGGTTATTTTACAGGTTACCGGACTTTTAGTGCAACGTCGGGGGTTAACCAGGTTGTCATAAAACTTTTAAAGAAGACATTGGCCGGATCTGTAGATGGAGCCAGTGGCGGAGATATCACACTGGCAAGCGGCTCGAAAGTATTATTGCCCGCAAATGGATTTATTAAAAAGGTGGATGGATCTTCTTACAATGGAACAGTAAATGTTTATGCGCATTACATTGATCCCGCTGCTTCAGATATAAATGAAAGTGTCCCCGGTTCTTTTATGGCAAATGATAAAAATAACAAAAGAGTTTCCCTGGTATCGTTTGGAATGATAGCTGTCGAGCTCGAGTCGGCTTCAGGAGAAAAATTACAAATAGCAAAAGACAATACCGCTAAACTTACTATTGCAATTCCTTCTTCCTTACAATCATCAGCACCATCTTCCATTAGTTTGTGGTATATCGATGAGCAAACGGGCCTTTGGAAAGAAGAAGGCTCTGCCGTAAAAAATGGGACAAATTATGTTGGTGAAGTAAAACATTTTTCCTTTTGGAATTGTGATTATAGCGGGCCTGCAGTTAAAATATCAATGACGATCGTTAATGCAAAACATTCGCCAATAGTATATGCCGATGTAGTGATTAAAAGTGTTGCAAATGATATAAGACAAGGATATACTGATTCGCTAGGCCAGGTTAGCGGACTTGTACCGGCTAATGAAAATTTAACTTTAGAAATATTAGACCAATGCGGTGGAGTAGTGTATTCACAGAACATTCCAGCTCTTACGCAAAACACAGATTTAGGAAAGATTACAATTGGCAACACTAGTTCTTCTGTTATAACACTTGAAGGAAAAATATTGAATTGCAATAACACGCCTGTCAACAGCGGATATGCAATAA
Organism: Chitinophagales bacterium; assembly: GCA_038251675.1. Lineage (GTDB taxonomy): Bacteria > Bacteroidota > Bacteroidia > Chitinophagales > Chitinophagaceae > Ginsengibacter. The sequence goes on from JBBSBD010000161.1 coordinate 8,295, forward strand.
TTGAATTCAACAACATCATTAGGTACGCACATGTCAATGGAAGCGGTGATTTTGCTTCATCTTTTCTAACCTGCCAGGGAGTAACACCCACTTACGACATTCTTGGCGTGGACAGTGCATCACAACAACAAGGACCTGTAGTAACTATGACGATGACTTCACCTATTACGTATGCGGGAAATATTATTGCGTGTGGCACATCTGCTATAGAATTTATAAATTATAACATCGACGGCACCGATTATAGTTACTCCCCAACAAACGATTCGTTAGTTGCTTTTACAAGCAGCGGTCCGGTATCATTATTTACAACCTATGTCAATGCTTCGCGACTAGGGAGCTTTATTTATTTCAATTACATTCATAACGAAACAACAGGAGTATTTCCGCTTAATAGTTTGTCGACAAATGCATTTGCCAACACTTCATTAACTCAACCTTTCAATATTAATATCACCGGCTATCCGCAAAATATTGGAGAGTTTTATTCTGGAAATTTTTCAGGACAATTTACTGATGCTTCAGCACCTGCAGTCGCTCACAATATCACTTGCTCATTCAGACTGAGAAAATATTATTAATGCGGAAAGCTTTTCAAAAATTCTATAAAGCACATTCATAAAATTAAAACAGGCAACATTTTTTTATAAACGAAGAACAAAATATAGACGACATCGTCAACAGCTGCAAGGCCGGAAACCGGCAAGCCCAGGAGAAGTTATACCGCAACTTTTACAGGGTAATGATGAGCCTTTGTCTTCGCTATACCAAAAATGAAAGAGATGCAATGGAGGTATTAAACACCGGCTTTTACAAAGTTTTCAAAAGCATACAACAGTACGATGCGGCAAGAGGCTCATTGTACACATGGATCCGTACCCTTATCATTAACAGTTGTCTTGATCATCTTAAATCAAAACAAAAAACTATCCAGCACTCAGAGCCAAGTGAAATGAGCGATGCTCAAATCGATCCGGAAGTCATTTCAAAAATGCAATCCGCACAGTTGCTGCATTTCATAAGAAGGTTGCCACCTGCCACGCAAACTGTTTTCAATCTTTTTGCTATTGAAGGATTTAGTCATAAAGAAATTGGAGAAATGCTCGGCATCAGCGAAGGCACAAGCAAATGGCATTTAAGCACAGCAAGAAAAACTTTACAAACAATAATTAATGAAGAGAATAATAATTAATGAATGAATGAACGATTACCATACGAAGAAGAGTTAGCAATGCAATTGGAAGAATTACATCTTCCCGATGAAAATGTTGCATGGGAAGATATGAGACGCAGGCTTGAAAAAGATAAAGACGATGACAGTGTAATTATTCCGCCGCCTGTAAAAGGATGTCTTGGTTACGGTTTGTTGCTGTTGTTAATCGCCACAGTTTTGTTTTTCGTTTTTCGCACGAATAAACCGGGAGAAAGTTTGAAGAGTAAACCTGTCGATTCTGTAGCAACAACCGCAGATCATAACACTCCGCCTGGCGTGAACCTTGCGGAGAAAGCAGCAGGTGATTCGAATAAACCAGTCTCAAAAACAACTTATAAAAATGATACAATCTTTTCAATAGAAAAAGTTCACACTGATTCATCTTTTAATTCAGTTGAAAGGGATAATAAAACCAAAGATCTTTTTTCAGTTAAAAGAACAATCATTCATGAAAAGGCAAAGACAAGCAACGAAATTCAGCGACCAGGCATTGACAACGATAAAAGACATGCAAGGAAAAGTAACAATCATAAAGTTTCAATTAAAGAAAAAGGAAACTTGAAGACTAACATTTCGGGAGAAAGTCAAATTGCGGATCCCGACTCAGTCACAATTGCAAATCCTGCTGTAACAAATGATATTCTTTCAAAAAATGATGTCTCAAAGTTGCGGGATACCTTAATAAATAATAGTGATTCATTAGTAAAAACAGAGATAAAAAATAATAATGATTCAGCGATTGAAAAAACTACAACCAATTCATCAGACAAAAGACAAATCTATTTTGCTGCTGGCATCGGTCTATATCAGCAGTTACCTGTGTCAGGTCAAAAATTAGTGCCTTATAATTCATTGGGGCGAAAGGGAAACCTGGCTGATTATATTCCTTCAGTTTATTTTAGAATGTATAAAGACAGGCGCTGGTTTATCCAATCCGAATTCCGCTATGGTGCGCCACAAAACACAAAAGAAATTATTTATAAACAGCAAAAGCAAATAGATACTTTCACTCAGACGACAATTACTACAGCAACAAAAGTCAAGAAAACATATTATCACCAGTTGCCATTAAGCTTTAACTATATTATTCTGCCCGGCCTGTCTGTGGGCGGTGGCGTTACATGGAACAAGTTCAGTAGTGCAGTTCTTGACAATGAATTTAAAGTAACCAATAATGTTACACAACAGGATTCAATAAAAGTAAATACAGTATCCTATTCCCGGAAAGCAGACAGCAATTTTGTAACCTCTTATTTCCAGGCCTTATTTGAAACGCAATATGAATGGAAACGCCTTTCAATAGGAGCAAGGTATTCATTTGGCCTTGAGCCCTATATAAAATTTCAACTTCCCGGGGGACAAAAACAAGAAGAGAAAAACAGTTCTCTCCAAATTTTTATCAGGTATAATTTGTGGGAATCAAGGAAGGATAAAAAGTGAAAGATAAGTTTATGAACAATAAACTAAGACCGTTTCAAAAATCTGTCAACTGCCACAAATAATAAAGAGAATATTACAAATACCAAAACCAAAAGACCGCTGTTAAAAAAAACTTTGTTGTATCCAAGCTTTGTAACATCTATAAATGGATAAGGATAATATCCAGCAAATGCTCCGCGAATTAAGACAAAGATTATATAGCCAAAAGGATACAAAAGCCACGGAAATATATCTTTCCATTGGAGCTTTGCTTTGGGAACAAAAATTATCCAGAAAAAAATAAAAGAAAGAGGAATTACCGTGTGCAACAATTCATCAACCAAAAGCTGCAGTCCTTCGGGCTTCCATAAAAATCGCAATATTAAATTATAAATAAGGCCTACAATGGTAATGGAAAGTACAATCGCGGTAAGTGTTTTGGCGCTCGAAAAAAAATCATTCAGTTTTGATTTTCTTTTTAATAGAAGAACAGTACAACAAGTCGTCACGAGAATATTTGTAAGTATGGTAAAAAAGCCAAAATACCTTATGATCGCTTCAGGCACTGAAGTTACCCTGTTGAGAATTATAAGATACAATTGAGCGGATAGTGCAAACCATCCTGCAATGGTCATTACCAATAAAAATATTTGAGCAGTTGCTGATCGTTGATTTTGCATAGAAAATATTTTTTATCTGCGATGGAAATATATTATAGACATTGATCCATGGTAAGTTATTTCAACCAAAGACATGGCTGAGTGAGTTTCACAAATATGGCGATCATTATACATTTCTTTCATGCCGATATCTCCATCTATTTTATTCCATCTTCCAATCTGGTAATCGTCCAGGCGTATATGGTGCATAATTTTTCTCAAGCAAAAGTTCCAGCTTTTTCACCTCAGCATCTATTGCCTTTACCTCCTGTAAAACCGGTTTAAATTCCTTTGCGGCGTCACTATAAGAAGCTATGAAAGTGTTTGTAGCACCTGCAGTTGTGGTTAACATGCCATCCATAATACTTGAAACTCTGCCGTTGATAGAAGGAGGCGCATCAAATTCTCTTGTCAACAATGCGGCATCTCCATTTAGCTTTATATCAACTTCGTTTAATCTGCCCTCAAGACCGGTAATGGTTTCAATTACATCCTCATTGATGGAAGGTGTTTTTAAAATGGCTTCTTTTATATACTTTAACTTATTTTCAAGCTCGTCACGGTAAGCATTAGTTCCGTCAACTGCCCTGTTTAGCTCTGATGCCTTCTTCCCAAAAGCGTACAAAACTTTTTTATCCGAAGCTGCCATGGACGCCATATCCAAAGCCTCAATTTTAAAAGGTTGCGGAGATACAAGCCGGGTATAAGAACTGTTTTCAAATTTATCCATTGAAACCTTGTAATTGCCAGGGATTACAAATATGCCTCTCGGAGGGGACCCAAAAACATTTTCTTCGTTGAAAGACCTAAAATTTATAGGGTCTTTTGCATCGGTACGAAAATCCCAAACGATTCTATGCATCCCTTTTTTTGCCGGCGCTTTTAAATGCCTCACCACATTTCCGCTTTCATCATAAATAGTAAGAAGAAGGTATGGTTCGCTTTCAGCATCTTCCAGCCTCAAAGAATCTATGGCCGGATAATAGGGCGGTGTATTGTTTTTTATTTTCTGTTTTTCTGCTTCTTGTCTTTTTTCTTTCACGGTTTTTATATCATCCTTTAAATAATAAGTAAACATAGATCCGGGAACAGGATTGGGAGCATTCCAATAACTTTCACCCTGGAATCCTTTTCCACGAAGTCCCAATGGGTAAGACTCTATGTACATCCAGGCATCTCTTGCAGGTGCAATAAAAGCAGGTTCATCAAGATCCTGCAGCGTTAAGGTTCTAAGGGGGGCGTAGTCGTCCAGTACATAATAGCCTCTTCCAAATGTAGCAACAACGAGGTCATTATCCCGTTTTTGAATTTCCATATCTTTTATCGCTACAGGTGGTAACCCTCCTTTTAATTGAATCCATTTTGCACCTCCGTCGATAGAAAAGAACACGCCGAATTCAGTTCCCGCAAATAAAAGATTTGCATTCTTAGGGTCCTCGGCAACGCAATAAACAGTGCCACGTTCTGGTAAGTTATTCTGTATTGCCGTCCATGTTTTTCCGGCATCCGATGTTTTAAAAAGATACGGTTTAAAATCCCCATAGCGGTGATGATTGATTGCGACATACGCAACATTTCTATTATGCGCCGAAGCAATAATTTCATTAATGTAAGTCCGCTCCGGCACTCCGGGAATATTATCAATCTTCGTCCAGGTTTTTCCACCATCTGTTGTTACATGAATCAATCCATCGTCAGTACCTGCATATAACAGGTTTTCGTCCAGCGGAGATTCTGCAATCGTGGTAACCTGGCCGTAATGATCCGTTGATCCGTTTTTTGCAACAGCATCTACACTCCAAACCCTGCCCATCACTGTTAGCTTGTTCCGGTCAACACCACGCGAAAGGTCGGGGCTTATTTCTTGCCAGGTATTCCCCTGGTCGTCAGTCCTGAAAATTTTATTGGATGCAAAATACAATCGCTTATGATCATGCTGTGAGATAAGCAATGGCGCATCCCAGTTCCAGCGGTAAGGTACTTCACCCGCAGATTCTATCGGCCTTATGTTTAGGATTTCACCACTCTTTCTGTCATATCTTACAATGCCACCATACTGCGACTCAGCATAAATGATATTAGAATCCACATAGTCAGCCTGGCTTTCAAAACCATCGCCGCCATTTGTTATAAACCAATCGCTGTTTACAATGCCATTACCACTGGTAGTGCGTGACGGACCTCCAAGGCTAAAATTATCCTGTGTACCTCCATATACGTAATAATATGGAAAGCTGTTATCGAGCGACACTTTATAAAATTGTGTTACAGGGATGTTGGCTTTAAAATTCCAGTTCTTTGCAGCATCGTAGCTTTCATATAAACCTCCATCGCAACCTACAAGCATGTGTTGTGTATTGGCGGGATCAACCCATATTACATGATTATCTACATGCTTACTTTTTTCTCCAAGATTGTGAAATGTCTTACCGCCGTCATCACTTACTTTGGCGTAAGTATCCATTGCATATATTTTGTCTTCATCTTTTGGATCACAAAAAATTTCCTGGTAATAATTTCCTGACGTAAAATAACTGCTTCGTTTTTCCCAACTGGCGCCACGGTCGGTAGAAGCATACAATCCGCCTTTATCATCTGAAGCTTCGACTATTGCAAAAATATGATCAGGATTTACAGGGCTTATTGCCAATCCAATTCTGCCCAAATCAATATTTTCCGGCAGGCCTTTCATTATTTTATTCCACGTTGAACCACCATCGGTACTTTTATAAATGGCACTTTCCGGGCCGCCGCCTATGTAGGTAAATACTTTTCGCTGTCTCTGGTGTGCCGCTGCATAA
>JBBSBD010000162.1:0-14378 GCA_038251675.1 Chitinophagales bacterium
TTCACTGACCCTATCATTCTGTAAAAAACGATAAAACCCTTTTGCAGATGCTTCGTCAGATGTGAGACGACGAATCGAATGAACACTTTTACTAAACAAGTCATTCAATATCTTATTCCCCCGATAAACCAACCGAACATCCTCCAGATCAGTAAACTCTCTTTTTTGCATCCGCAAAAAAAGTAGATTTTACAGAAATGTGTCCACACGATAGGCATTAGGCGGGACAGGCTATGCAGGTACTCCATGGTAGTTTCTATATTGGCGTGGCCCAGCAGTTTTTGCACGGCAATGATGTTTACTCCATCTTCAAGAAGATGGGTGGCGTAACTGTGGCGCAGCATATGGGTATGCACATCTTTGAGGATGCCTGCCTGGCGGGCAACTGTTTTTACAGCCCATTGCACACCACGCTGGCTGTATCTTCCATCAAAGCCTTTGCCTTTCGGATTGCCATTGCCTTCAAATAAAAAACTTGTTGGCTGCGCTGCTGTTACGTATTTTTTTATACCTCTGATAAGATGCACAGAAAGCGGAACATAACGATCCTTGTTGCCTTTGCTTTGTACAATGTGCAGAAGCTGCCGGTCAAAGTTCATATGTTGTAGTTGTATGCTTCTTACCTCCATGCACCGCAATCCGCAACCATACAGGAGGCCAATAAGAATTTTATGTTTGAGCAATTGCGCATGGGTAAGCATGGCCCATATCTCCTGCCTGCTAAGGATTACAGGCAATTTATCAAGTTTGGGAATGGCGGGCAAATGCAAGTGCTCATAAGGCAACCCTTCTGCTTTAAGCAAAAACCTTAAACCATAAACGGTGTGTTTAAAATAAGTTTGAGAAGGCGTCTGGCTGCGTTGTTGCAGTTGGTAGAGATAATCTTTTACCTGTTCGGGATGAAGGGTGGTAGGCAGGCATTTAAAGTGAAGTGCCATGGCAGCCACATGTCGGCTGTAGTTGTCAAAGGTGCGGGGCGACCGGCCCAGGATGCTGATGTTGCGTTCAAAGCGTTGCAACAGTTCGCTAAAACCTGCCACCTCACGGCAGGCCCGGTTTAAATACTTGTTGTACCTAAGCTCTTCGGCTGATTTTTTTTAGTAACCATGATGTTATATTTTTAAATGAACTATAAATTTAAATACTGTCAATGAAAGGCTACCGAAGGTTTAGTTCAACAATCGGTTTGGCAATATGGCGGGGCGACGAATATTTTCTCAACTTTTTGTTCGCTAATCAGGTTCAGTTCCAGCCGGCGAACAACTCCGAGCAACAGAATAAACAATGAACTTTTATTTATAAATTTAGCTTCGGTTACGTGCGGAGGGAAGGTGATATCCCAATAGTATAAATCCCCGCCCTTATGCTTTTGAAAACCCGATAACTTAAAATAAGCTATTTATGAGATGGATTTTTATATTATTAATATTTAGTTTCACAAGAGGTATTTCACAAAACATATCAGAACAATCAAGCAATGAAGTGAATCTGCCTGCTGAGTTAATAGAAGGACGATTTTTTCTCAAAATACCTACAATTAATGGGGATACAATTGTAGGGTTTTGCGACACGGGTGGTGGTTACACAGCAATTTATAATTCAACAATTAAGAAACTTGGTTTAGAGTCAAAAGTTAAGGTTGTGGATATTAACGGAGATACCACCAAATATGTTCCTGCAAGTGATATATTCAGTAACCAGGAAATGCCCTATCCGCAAATTCCGAATTATTATAAAACGCATATTGCCGTACCCTTTTTCGAAGCACCAGACGACACGAAAGAGTCTCTTTTCTTTGCGAAGTTTGTAAACTACGAAGTATTCTTAGGACAATTCTTTTTTATAAGAAATGCCTGGACTTTAAATTATAAAACAGGCAAAATGTTTATCAATACCCCACTTCCTAAAAATTCAGTTAACGAAAACATCCAGGTTCTTGGTTTTAAAAAAGACATGATGGGCAACAAAAGATTTGGACACCCAAGCATGAAACTTGTAATTGATGGAAAAGTAATTGACTTTCTTTTTGATACTGGCGCCACTTTTTTATTAAGTGATAGTGGTAAAACGAGATTAGGCATTGAGGCAAAAGCGACGGCCGGATCCTTTATTGCAAAAAGCCTTTTTGATGAATGGAAACTTCAACATCCTGATTGGAAAATTATAGAAAAAGGAGAAATTACCGGCGCAGACCTAATTGAAGTTCCGAAAGTGACAGTTGGAAACTTAACTGCAGGACCTGTTTGGTTTGCGAAAAGACCTGATGAAGCCTGGTCAAAAGGGATGATTGGTACTATGGATAAAGTTGTGAAAGGTGCAATAGGAGGTTCTTTTTTAAAATACTTTACAGTAACTATTGACTACAATAACGAGCTAATAAGGTTTGAAAAATAAACGAAGTAAAATAGCACAAACGCACTATACGGATCTTGCTGGCAATGCTGGCTGAGGAATAAATCATCATCTTTTTATTTTGCTGAGGTGGTTCGAAATAGACTGACACAAAATCCATGCTGCAACCTTCCGCTGTTGCCGGCGTTTTGCCCTTACATTTTTGTACCCTTTATAAGCAGAATGGATTTTATTGATTGCTCTTTTAAATGTAAAAACTTCTTGCGCTCTTCATCCTGCATAAAATTTGCAAAATCCTGTTCTGCTGCAAACTCTACAAGGTGAATTTCATAAGGCTTCTCAATATGATGTTCAATGAATGTATTTTCCGTAGGTCTTACCCGCAACAAAAGTCGCCCGTTATATTTTAAAATTGCCGGAATTGCGATTTCCTCGAATTGATGAAATATATTTTCCTGTCCTTCTTTGATGTAAACTAATTGTGTTAGAAATATCATTTTTGTTTTTTGTAAAGTTGCATTTTTCTTTCGTTTGGACCAGGAGTGATTAAGTTGTAGCTAATAAAGCGCTAAATCTCATGCTCACCTGAATATAACGAGGCGCAAATTGAGATATAATCAAACGGCTTTGTCATTAAGAAACTGCTTTTTTTTTATAAAAGAATACTTTATAAAAGAGACCGGTACTTACTAAATAATATCCTTTTCATTATTATCAACCGAAGCTAGCGGCAATGGCTGAGGTCTATGATTTTTAAAAAGCAACCGTAAAATTGATGGCAACACAATAAGCAGGAGCGGCAGTGCGATAATAAAACCTCCAATAACGGCAATGGCCAGTGGCTGGTGCAGTTCGGCACCGGCACCTATCCCAAGGGCGAGAGGCATTAAAGCAATGATCGCGCCTAAGGCAGTCATAAGCTTTGGCCGCAACCTCGTGGAAATGGCGTATATGATTGAATCATCTACGGGCTGCTCATGCAATGTTTCTCTAAATTGCAGAAAAGTGAAAATAGAATTTTCTCCGATAATTCCTACGATCATTATGAGGCCGGTATAGCTTCCCACGTTTAAAGGCGTGTGTGTAATAAAGAGCGCAAGGTAGCTCCCCGCTATGCCAAGTACAGCAATTATTAATATAGCAATCGCTACCTTAAAATCTCTAAACAGGAAGAGTATCACACCAAATACCAAAAGGCTCGACGCAATAAGGATCATCAGCAATTCATTAAAGGATTGCTGTTGCTGGGCGTATTCGCCGCCATATTCCACGCTATAGCCCTGCGGCATGTTTACCTGGCTCTTCACTTTGTTTTGAATTTCTTTGATCGTGCTGCCAAGGTCGCGGTTGTCTAGCCTGGCAGATATTACCCCCATGGATTGAAGGTTTTCCCTTTCTATTTGTGCATCGCCCGTTTTTACCTGTACGGTTGCCAGCTCGCTTATCGGTTTCAATCTTCCGTCTGGCGAAAATATTTTGAGATTTCTAATATTATCAAGGCTCATCGTTCTGCTGCCGGGGTACACTAACCGCACAGGATACACGCGGTCCTTTTGAAAGATGTTTCCTGCCAGGTTTCCTTCGAGCGATGTCTGAAGCTGGTATTGAAAGCTGGTGGGAGTTATGCCAAATAAGCCGAGTTTGTTATAATCCGGGTGAACGCTTATGGAAGGGCCCGTGATGATGATACCATCAAATACATCTGCTGTGCCTTGTGTTTGTTCCACCACCGCAGCTACATGTTTGGCCAGTTGATGAAGCGTTTCCTGGTCGTCACCAAAGATTTTTATTTCTATCGGTTGCACGGAAGTCATAAGATCGCCAAGCATATCGCCAATCACCTGGCCAAAATCCACACGCAGGGCTGGTTGTGAAGATTCGATTCGTTGCCTGATGTCATCAATCACCTCATCCGTTGTTTTTTTCCTGTTGGCTTTTAACTGGATCAGGTAATCGCCATCGTTGGGCTCGGTAATAAAAAATCCCATTTGCGTGCCGGTGCGCCTGCTGTAAGCTGTTACTTCAGGTGTTGAGGTAATTATCTTTTCAACTTCCTGCAATTCTTTATCAGTCTCTTCCAAAGAAGTGCCTGGTATGGAGGTGTAATCAAGTACAATACTTCCTTCATCCATCTCAGGTAAAAAACCGGTTTGCAGCCTTGGTAAAATCAACACAATTGCAACGATAAGCCCCGCAATAAAAATCAAACTGATCCACGGCCTGAAAATAAAAAACGAAACCCATTTCTGTTTTTTCACTTCGTGATGTGCCTCTTTTTTTTCAGCCTCTTTTTTTATTTTCTTTTTCCTTGAAAATAAAAGATATACAACCGGCAGGCAAATCCATGTAACCAAGAATGAACTTACCAGCGTAATGATCATGGTGTTGGTGAGTACATTAAAGTAAGCGCCCGCTACCCCGCTCATAAGCATGAAGGGTATAAAAATTACAATGGTGCTCATAGAGGAGCCCACCATAGCAGGGAATAAATAATGAATGGCTTTTTGTACAATGCTTTTATATTCATCTTCCGGGTGTTCCTCATGAGTACGATGTATTTGCTCAACCACCACGATGGCATCGTCAATTATTAACCCAATGGCTGCGGCAATAGCTCCGAGAGTCATAATATTTAATGTATAGCCAATGGCATACATTACAATGAGCGTAAGACCGAGCGTTACGGGTATGGTAATTAAAATGGTAGCGCTTGCCTTAAAAGAACGAAGAAAAATAATGGCTACAATAATAGCCAATGCCAGCCCGATCCACAAACTATCAGTAACGCTCTTCACAGATGTATTTACAAAATCGGCCTGGACATAATAAGGTTTTATGGTTACACCTTTGGGCAGAATTTTGGCGAGTGCCGCAACCTTTTCCTTCATATTCTTTGCAATATCGACAAGGTTGCTGTTGGGCTGTTTTACCACAGCGATCAGCAATCCTTCTTTACCATTGGCATTTACCTTTATGTATTCTACGGCCTCCTTTACCTCGATATCTGCAATGTCCTGCAGTTGCACTACCCGCTTGCCGTTGTTGCTGATAACGATGTTTTTCAATTCATCCACGGTTTGCACCGAAGCATCTGTAATGGTAAGATAGAGATACCTGTAATCAGAAAGATACCCGTTGGACTTAATAAAATCAGTAAGACTAAGTGCGTTGCTGATGGCATCCGGCGTAATGCCAAGTGTGCTCATTTTTTGCATATTAAGCTGTACCCAAAACTCTTTGGATTTACCGCCAATAATCCTTATTTCTGAAACGCCTTCCACCTGGCTTAGATATGGCTTAATAGTATAAATAGCCAGTTGCTTTAGCTCGATAGGAGAGAGCTCGTGGCTCTCCAGTGAATACCCCATCACCGGCAGAATGGAGGGATTCATTTTTTCAACTGTGATGTTTACCTCCGGAGGTAATACATTTCTTATTTCGGCTATGCGTGCTTCAATCCTTTGCTGGCTGAGGTCCACGTTGGCATTCCAGTCAATGAATGCAGAAATCTCGCAGCTTCCCCTGCTGGTCGTGCTCCTGATATCTGTGAGGTCAGGTATTTGTTTGATGGCATTCTCCAGGGGCCGTGTTACATTTACCATCATCTTATCCACGGGCTGAAGGCCCGCATCGGCAATTACTTTGATCTTGGGAAAGGTAATCTCGGGGAATAGAGCTGTCTGCATTTTGCTATAGGCAAACAAGCCTCCCATAATGATCATCACCAAAACAACCGTGAGCGGATTTTTATACCTGGTAAAAAAGCCCTCATCGGCCCCATGATGGTGCATGGTCAAATGCGATATGTTTTCTTTAATATTCATAAAACCTCAATCCAAACTTCCTGGTATGGATGGCGAATGTTTTAGTTTAATTATGATTTGTTTTTAATTCTATTGCTATGTTAGATATGTTTTGACGTAAACCTTATTGCACGAATTATTACGAATTACACTAACTCACTCATCAATAAGGTAAAGCAATCCGTGTAGTTTGGTTTTAAAATTCGTGTAATAAAACAAGTCATTTGATACTTAACCTAACACTATTTTATAACTCTATCCTTTTAACATCGTACGTCAAAACATCATTCTTACTTTCCCACAATCACCAGCGCTGTATCCGGTAACCCATAATTTCCACTTAATAATATTTTATCTTTTGGTGAAAAATCCGGTGAAACAATTTCTATTTTATCCGCGGTTTCTATACCGGTTTTCACGGGAACTTTTACAGCAGTTGTATCATCTATCAATTTCATTACCCAAAATTCCGATAAGGCTTCATCGGATAGAACTGCTTTTTTTGGCAATGAAGCCGCGGCAGGTTTAGAAACTTTTACAATCTTCACTTTAGCAACCAGGTTTTGCGGAATGCTGTGTGACGAGTTTACTTTTACGTAAACAGATTGTGTTTGTGATACCGAGTCCATCATGGGCATGGTTCCCTGAACGATTCCCAATAAACGTTCACCATCGGGAAGTGTGAGTTGTACCTGTCCGCCGTTAGCAACATAAGGTTTGTCTTCATAAGGCACGTTCATCACAAACATGAAACTTTTTGAATTGCTGATCACCGCAAGCTGCTCGCCGTCCTGCACATAATCGCCTTCCTGGTGATTGAGTTCGCTTATATAACCCTTTTCACTTGCGGTTATAGCGTTCACTCCCGAAAATTTAAAATCGGGATCAAGCCTGTTCACAGAATTTCCTATGGCCTCTGCTTCTTTTGTTTTAAGTACAAACAAGGTTATTCCCGGGTTTACAAAATCGCCAAGCTTGATGGTTATTTTTTTTATGTAACCGGTGAGATTTGCTTTTACATAACTTTTTTGTAAATAGGCAGAGGTTGCATTGAGCTCTATAAATTCTTCTATAGGATCATAGCTCATCGAAGTAACGGTAACGGGGGTACGTGTTTCTACTTCAACCCCGGCTGGCGGGTCGACCTCCTTACTTTTGCAGCTCATAACAATCATAAAACAACCTAAACAAAGGGTGGCGTAAATTTTAAAAGGTTCCGTCATCAGCTTGCTTTTTATAATTTATCCGGCTAAGGTTTTTGGTTCCAATAATTCAATTGATTTATTACTTGCAACCGGGTGATCATATTTTGAACAACCAGGTTTCGCGATGTAATATAATTATTCAGGGCAAGCACATAATCGGTGATCTTTACTTCACCGGTCTCAAGCAGCCTGCCGTTCACTTCAATTAATGTTTTTAAATATTCTATTTGTTTGTTGATAGGATCGCTGAGTGCATCGAGAGCAGATAACTGTTGCTCAAGCTGCAGAACCTGTTGCGTGTACTGGGTTTGAAAGAATTCTTTTTGCCTTTGGCGGGTGCGCTCCTGTATATTTATCTTACTATATTGTAATTGCTTTTGATGTCCGTCATAAATGGGGATCGAAAAATTTATTCCCACATTTGTTCCATAATTTTTATAAGGTGTAATGTCGAATGTTGTCTGGTATCCCGCATCAGCGAACAGGCTTACTTTTGGGCGATAGCTGAGATCAACCAGGGCTTTTTCATTTATTAGCCTGAGGCTGTCAACTCTATATTTCAATAAAAAAATGGAGCTGTCAGTAATATAATTTTTTACTACTTCAAGCGCAGGTTCTGCAAGCGGGGTAGTAGTGGTATCTATAATTCCTGTGAGATAATTTAATGTGGCATAATCATTCTTATACTGTACAAAAAGCTGACTGCGGGCCAGCCGTTGTTGCTGCAGTGTTACCAGAAATGAAAGATAATCCACCTGTTTATAAACATTTTTTTGCGTGAGCCTTTTTAAAATCGAATCTTCACCCTGGAGAAGGCTAATTATTTCATCCGTAAAGTCAATCTGCAACTGATCGCTATACGCTATAATATATTGGGTAATGATTGTTTTTTTTATCTCTTGCCTGGTAATGCCGGATGTAACGTTTATTGAATCCCTCGACAGTTGCAGGCTATTAAATTGCAGGCTTAGATTTCTTTTGTTGTATACCTGTTTGCTTACCGATATCAATGCAGAAAACTGCTGGCCATTGGTAATAGCAGCATCATAGCCATAGCCGTTTACAATAGGTGCGTAATAGGTGTTGCCATTGCCTGTTACCTGGTATCGATTGGCCGCCACTATTAACTGGCTGTCGATACTATTAGATAAAAGTAAATTACGGTATTCTAAAAGTTGAGGGCTGTTATTTAAAGAGGCGTCGATGAAAAAAGGTAGATCCCTCTTTTGCGACAGGCAGCAAACAGGAATTAATAATACTATTAAAAAAATGTTACGTTTTCTATTCATTTAAAATAAAACAAAAGCCATCCCGCATTGAACGGGATAGCCGGTTTTTAAAGCAATAATAAATAAATTATTTTTCTGCCTTTACGAAATTTCCATTCTCGTCAAAAGTAATATCCTTACCGTGAACTTCTGCCTCGTAAGACAGTTTTCCCGTGGCATCTGTCACTTTTCCTGCTTCTGTAATTTTTGCGCCATTATAATGTTGCTTAATATAGTTAGTTACATTCGCGGGAAGCTGATTGACGGCTATTGCGTTCACTATTTCTATGAAAGTGCCGGATGGACTAAATTGTACAGAATTATCCTCACCGGATTTTCCGCCCCAGTTTGCTTCATAATTACCATCTTCTTTTTCCCAGGTCACGTTTTTTGCTTCAGCATATTTTTTATGGAGTGCAGAGGTTACTACCACAGGAACCTTTATGTTTTCTTTATTTTCATTTTCCTTTACCTGCGCAAAGGTTGTACAGTTTATTGCCAGTAATATAACAGCAAGGCCGATTGTCTTTTTCATAGTTTTCATTTTAGAATTTATATTTCATGCAAACCTATAATCTGAATCTGGTTAAAATTTGAGGAAAATAACATTAAACAATCGAAGTAGAGTAGTGCTAAGTTTTTGAGTTTAGAGTGCCGTTAGCGATTGAGGGCCTCAAAACTAACAGGAGACTTTGAAGTGAATCTGAAGAGGACTGAACTCAGGGATTGACCGAATCAAAATCAATTTTAATAATATGCATAGGGTATGAGTAATCGTAAGAGACGGTAAAACCATAGGTTTCACATATTCTCTTTACGATGGCTAAACCAAGGCCGAGAGAGTCTGATTGGGAACTGTCTTTTTTGAATCTCTCAAACAGCTCATTCGTTTTAATGGACGGCTCTTTACCGGTATTTGAAACCGAGAATGTTGTTTCATTCAGGTTGACCTCGATGGATCCATTTTCGTAGTTATGTTTTATAGCATTGGTTATAAGATTGGAGATCATTGCTTCTGCCAGGGCTTTGTTCATCAATCGTTGTATACCGGGCGTAATGTTGGTTTTTACATTGATGTGTTTCAAGAGGGCGAGTTCTTCAAAATTATTTACGAAGCCTGATAGCATATTTGAAACATTCACCTTTTCATTATCAATAAACTGGCTGTTGTCTATTTTTGTAAGCAGTAACAGAGACTGGTTGAGCCTTGAGAGCCGGTCCGTTGCTTCACTAAGCACTGATATGGATTCCACCTGTGCAGCGTTCATATTTTCAGATTGCATCAACAACTCAAGTTTCATTTTTATGATGGCAAGGGGCGTTTGAATTTCATGCGAGGCATTTTCTGTAAAGCTTTTGAGAGACTCGTAATCACGGCTAACCTTTTCCGTCATAAGCAACGCGGTCTTATTTAATTCTGTAAATTCATTAATATCTGTCCGGTTTAATTGGAGTTTATTTTTTGATGAAATATTAAAATGCTTCAACTGGTCTAAGGTGGAATTGAAGGGTTTCCACAATTTCCCCAGGATAAAGCGGTTCACTGCAAATAGCAGCAGGAGCAGGAATATAATCACCAGCAGCGTGATCATTATTATCATTCTTATGAGGTATTCAGCTCCCTGTTGCGATTTTCTTACAATGGCCTGGTAAACCCTGTTGTTGACCTTTATGGGGAAATCAAGCTGGCGATATAATTCTTTTTCACGTTCATCTTGATCAAACGCCGACACAGTACTGAATTTTCTTGGAGGAACTTTCAGAAGTGACGTGTCAAACAAAATTTGCTGGTCATGGTAAGTGGATGCCTCCGGGAGTGAATCATTATCCTCCACAAAATCCCTTATTTCCTGTTCCTCTATTTCAAGATCGTGATTGAGTTGATGAATTAAGACAAGATGTAAAATAAAATAATAAGCCAGGCTGCTTACTAATACTACGCCAATAGTAACAGGAATATTGATCCGGTTATACTTTGATAATAATTTCATCAGTCGGAAAATTTATATCCCATCCCGTAGATTGATTTAATATAGTCGGCATCACCCGCATCAGATAATTTTTTTCTTAAGTTTTTGATGTGTGTGTAAATAAAATCAAGATTACCAGACATATCATCTCCCCATAAATGGCGGACAATAGCGTCTTTGGAGATCACCTTTTTTTTATTGCTGATGAAGTATATTAATAAATCGTACTCTTTTCTGGTAAGCACCACGGGAGTACTTTCTACAGTTACCACTTTGCTTTGTGTGTCGATTGTTAAGTTGTTAAACTTAATAAGGTTGTGGCCATCAAAGTTTTTTCTCCTTATAATTGCTGCTACCCGTGCACTCAGTTCAGAAAGGTGAAAAGGTTTTGACAAATAATCGTCTGCTCCCAGGTTGAGTCCGGTAATTTTATCATCCAATGAATTCTTTGCTGAGATAATTAGTACTCCGTCCGATTTATTATTTTCTTTTAGTATCTCAAGAAGTTTTAAACCACTGCCACCAGGCAATGAAATGTCCAGCAGTACACAATCGTAATCAAAGTTTTCGATTTTATACAGCGCTTCGTTAAAGTCGGCTGCGGTATCACAGGAATAGTCCTGCGTGGTAAAATAAGATGCAATACTTGCACTTAAATCTTTTTCATCATCTATTATTAGAATTTTCAATTTTATTTTTTTTTGAAAAAGTACATTTTGAATTTGAAGAGAAGCTGAAGAAATGCGATCTTGAATTCAAGTCGTTCATCACAAGCGGCATCACATGTTTTCAATAGTTCTTTAAAAAAACTCCTTCAATTTTTCTTTCAGATCTTCTGGGATGTTACTGCGCTTCATGGTTTTCGCTTCCATAAAATACAGCGTAACATCTCCTACATTCAGCAACTCATTTTTTTCATTATATATCTCACTGTGAAAAACTATTTTGTGGTGTGCAGGAAGTTCTCTTAGTGTAGTTACTACCGTTATTAAGTCATCGTAACGGGCGGGCCGCAGGAACTTGCTGTGAATATCAATTACCGGTAGTATAATTCCGGAGGCTTCTATTGATTTATAAGTGAAGCCGAGGCTCCGCAACGAATCAGTGCGGCCTATTTCGTAGAACTGTGCATAGTGCCCATGATAAACCACACCCATTTGATCAGTAAGTGCGTAATGAACTCTTATTTGTGTTTTATGAGTAAACAATTTTTTTCAAAAATTAAAAATGAAAAATTAAGACAGCGATCTTTTGGTACTATTCCTCTTTCCTGTGGAGTTATGAGAGGCCCTATTTTCCGATCATACCATCTACACTTATTTTACCGGGGCCACATAATAATAATGCAAAACTTCCGGCAAGGTATATGGCGGCTTTCTCGCCTTCGGCAAAAAGATCTCCATTGTGCACTTTAAATAACGCTACGAGCATTACAATAATAACAGGTATTGCCGCAAGCCGCGTAAATAAACCCAGGATCAAAAATATGGAACAAAAAAATTCCGCAAAAATTACCAGGGAAAGCGATATAGTCGAACCCATACCCAAAAAACTTAAAAAATGATGCTTTGTTGAACTGAAATGTGCCAGCTTGCCAAAGCCATGATTCGCTACCAAAACACCTACTCCTAAACGTAATACCAACATTGCCAGATTGAATGCACCCGTCGAATATTTTGTCGAAAGAATTCTCCTCATAACTTTTTTACAATTGTATTAACAAAGATTTGTGCAATTTAAAGTGTTTTATTTTCATCATGATATTTATTGAATAGCATTTAAGGAATGGTGTTTGTACTTTTGCGCCGTGCAGATTTTCTGATTTCATTTTTAAGATGTTGTATTTGATTACGACCTGATAAAAAAATAAAAATAATAATTCATGAACCGCCTTTTTGTTCCAATAACCCTTCTTCTTTTTTCGCTATCCTGTTTCTCTCAACCTAACTATAATATTACTGATCCTGAAAAAAGCTTTAAGGAAGCGAAGGAATATTTTATGAAAGGTGAATATAGCCTTGCTTATCCTCTGCTCAAACCATTGAAAGATAGGTATCCTGAAAACACGGAAAGCAGCCATGCATATCTCAACCAGGACATTCAATATTATTACATTGTTTGCGGGTTAAAACTCAACCAATCTGTAGCTGAAGATGCGGCACAGCGTTTTATTGAAGCGGCAGGCAATGAACCCCGCCAGCAAATAATGAGTTATAACCTCGCTAAATATTATTTTATTAAGAGTGATTTTGCCCGTGCGGTCGTTTATTATGAAAGGGCTGGTTACGATAACTTAAGTAATGAAGAAATTGCTGACGCAAAATTTGAGCTGGCATATTCTTATTTTAACCTCAAGCAATTTGACCAGGCTAAACCTTTGTTCAATGAAATACATCAATTGCCGGATAATAAATATTATTACGATGCCAATTACTATTATGGATTCATCAGCTTTCAGCAAAGGGACTATGCTGAAGCCTTATCTTCTTTTAAAAAAGTAGAGAGCATTGAAAAGTACAAAGCACTGGTGCCCTATTATATTGCTGACATATATTATGCACAAGGTAAAAAAGACGAAGCATTGCGCTATGGCGAGCAGGCACTTTCGCAGAATGATTTGTACTACCGGAAAGACCTTAACCTTTTAATAGGTCAGATACACTTTGAGAAAAAGGAATTTGCAAAAGCGCTTCCTTTACTGGAGGCTTATGTAAACAGCAGTGATAAGGTATCCAAAGAAGTGATGTATGAATTGAGCTACGCTTATTATGACGGGAACCAGGTGGAAAAAGCGATTCAGGGATTTAAGCAACTCAGTAACGAGAAAGATTCGCTGGGGCAAAACTCCATGTATTTATTGGGTGACCTGTATTTAAGAACCAATCAAAAAGCAAATGCCAGGAATGCTTTTCAATACAGCGCTAATAACAACAGCAACCGTAAGCAACAGGAAATATCCCGTTTCAACTATGCAAAGTTATCTTATGAGCTGGGCTACCAGGATGTCGCGTTAAGCGAAATGAATAAATTTCTTGACTTGTATCCTGCATCAACCTATGCTGATGAGGCAAAAGAAATCTTAATAAACCTTCTTACTAATACCAATAATTACACGGATGCACTTGCGTTGTATCAGTCATTTGGTAAGCCTACCGCGTCCATGCAAAAAGTGTATCCTAAGCTTCTTTTTGGAAAGGCCACGGAATACATTAATGATGGTAAAACAGCACAGGCAGATGACCTGCTGTCGAAAATTATTCGTGATCCGAATGCAGGAGAAGTTTTGCCTTTCGCCAATTTCTGGAAAGGAGAATTAGCGTATAAGCTTGGGCGTTATGATGACGCAATAAGATATATGAATGCCTATCTTGAAACAGGAGGTTACCAGGGCGAAGCAAATCCTGATGCTGCAAAATATGTTCTTGGTTACGCTCATCTTAAAACAGAAAATTATGCACTGGCGCTGAGTAATTTTAAGGCAATTTCTTCCTCACTAAATGCGCAGTCTTCATCCCTGGCGCAGGATGCGTATGTGAGAACTGCTGACAGTTATTTTATGCAAAAAAATTACAGCACGGCAAAGAACATGTACCAGGATGTGCTTAATAAGGGATTACCCCAGAGTGATTACGCTTTATACCAGGTTGCATTGATTAGCGGGATTAATAGCCCTGCAGAAAAAATAAAAACTTTCAATTCTCTCGTTCAGCGCTACCCGCAGAGTGATCTCGTTGCAGAATCTTATTTACAGATTGCAAATACTTACATGGCACAGGAAAA
>JBBSBD010000163.1:0-14310 GCA_038251675.1 Chitinophagales bacterium
CACGACGATCAAAAGCAACAATCACCTTAAAATTATTAAGACTCTCCTGGATCTCGGCGCTCATGCCTCCAACGCTGGCAAGATTTACAGCATTCCTTTTTTTTACCCATGGAGCCGCAACTTTTGTGAAAATCAAAATGACCAATCCGGGTATAAGGGCTGCCAGCCCCAATTTAAAATTAATGATCAACAGGAAAATACCGGCACCGGTCATGGTAGCGATGCTGCCAATAAACTGCATTAAAGACTGGGAAAAAAAAGTGTTCAGCTTATCGGTATCGTTATTCACTCTTGAAATAAGATCACCGGCTTTGTTAGCATTAAAAAATGCAACAGGCAACGATTGAAGTTTTCCGAAAATTGTATTGCGCAAAGTAAACAACATGCGCTGCCCGATGCTGCCCATCAGTTTTGTTTGAAAATAACTCGCAAACAGCCCAACTAAGTACATGCTCAAAAGAATGCCTGAAAATACAAGTACCCCATGATAGATTTTGTTCTGTACATATTTATCAATAGTATGGCCTATTATCAAAGGCCCCATTAAATTAATAGTAGAATTAAGCAGGATAGCACAGAGCGCAATTAATAAATTCTTTTTCTCGTGTGATATAAGTTGCAACAAACTTTTCAGCGAAGAGTACGTTGACTTCTTTTCTTTTTCGTCAATAAGCTTATTAAGATTGTAATTCATAATTGCTCGTGCTTTTTTGTGAATTGAGTAATTGGACATACTCAGGGCTGGTTTGCAATAATTCTCCATGCTTGCCAATAGCAATCAGTTCACCTTGCATTAAAAGAATAATCTGGTCATACTCTTCAACCGAAGCGATTTTTTGAGTAACAGATAGCAATGTCAACTCAGGATAATTTCTTTGAATATTTTCAAGAATTTTCTTTTCAGTGTTGTTATCAACACGTGCTGTAAAATCATCCAGCAATAATATTTTCGGATCGAGAGCAAGTGCACGTGCCAGCATGATGCGTTGTTTCTGGCCACCTGACAGACTCGATCCACGCTCAGAAACTATTGTACTTAATTTTTCAGGAAGCGCTTCAATAAAATCTTTCAGCTCGGCAGTTTCAATTGCTTTTTGAAGTGATTCGTCGGTTACAGTGTCACTGAACGCAATATTTTCCCTCACACTCATATTGAAAATAATACTGTCCTGGAAAACGTAGCCAACCTGCCTGTGAAAAGATTCGCTGTTATATTCTTCAATTAATTTTCCATCAAACTTTATAGTGCCTGACGTTGGTTTCATTAAGCCGGTAAGTAAATAAAGCAACTGAGTTTTGCCTGCGGCCGTGGGGCCAATTACCGCGACCTTTGACCCGGGATGAACCGTAAAAGAAATATTTTTTAAAACCGGAGTTTGCCCATACAACATGTTTACATCTTTTAGTTCAATTTCGCCTTTCAGTTTTTCTTTTATAGTTCCTGTTTCTGAAGGATCCGGTGTTTCTATAATATTACTTATCCTCGTGTAAGATGCAGTCGCCTGTGCTATTACATTGCTCATGAAACCTATGATCAAAATAGGAAAGATCAACATCGAGACATAACTGTTGAAAGCAGCAAAATTTCCAAGACTCATACTTCCTGTTATAACAAAATGGCCGCCCAATGCAAGTATAGAGAGCCCGGCCATATTAGCCGTAAAGGTGATTACAGGAATAAGGCCTGCAAAAAGATATAGTATCTTCAAACCGAAATCCCTCGCCTTGGTATTTGCTTCAAGAAATTTATTGTACTCTGGCTGTTGAGAATTGACAACGCGGATTATTGCAGCACCCAATATGCTTTCATTAATTACTTTATTCAGCCAATCAATGACCGCGCGGCTTTGGATAAACAACGCTCTTACTTTTTTAAGCACTACAAAAAAAGTAATACCTATAATAGGTATGATTGCGATGACACATAAGGCAAGCTTCCAATTGATAGTGATCATCAATATACTTGCACCGACAATTATAAATAACGAAGAAACAATAGATGCTATCGCTTGTGAAATAAACAGCTTTATTGAGTCAACATCTGCTGTGAGATTGGTTAATAGTTTTGAGGGATTAGCCTGTTCAATAAAGGCATAAGACTGTTTTGAAATTTTATCAGCAAGTCTTGTTCTTAAATCCCTTGCCACTTTTTCCGATGCGTAGGTTTGAATAATGCTTTGTAAATAACTGAATATAAAAATGGCAATAACTGCTATTGAAAATTGAATAATTACCGGCTTATAAGAGAAATTGCCAATGCTGAATGCGTCAATAGTTTTAGAGATAAGTTTTGGAATTAATAGATTTATTCCATTGGCTAAAACTGTGAAAGCAATTAATAGCGTTACAATGCCTAAATAAGGTTTAAGTAAATGGAGAATAGAAGGTTTTTTATTCATTACCTTACCGGTGAATTTTATGGAGAAAATTGTTACAATTTAATTCTTTTAATCTCTCTTCATTTATAGGTAAGACGTTTGAGGCTGTTTTTAACTTTAATTACGACCAATATACTTTAAAAAAAATCTGTATGGCACCTATAAAATGTAGAGTAGTTGATTTTTTGGCAAACAGGTTCAGTTTTGAATGGATTTGCATATCATCCAATTTGCCCGCTAACACAAGCGTATGACGCTTCATTTTATGGAATTTATTTTCCAATATTTTTGAGGACTATAAATGGCGGGGAATGCATCCAATCAGTCTTGTGCGCCATACCGGGTACTATAGAAAAATTTCCTAAAACGAGATCGATCTTTCCATCCCCATCTATATCTCCTGCATCCATAGTGAGCCATCTTCCCATATCTGCTCCGGGGAATGAGTATGGCTGAAATTCCAAATTGCCTGTATTTTTTAAATAAACAAAACTTTCTTCAGGCTGTTTCATATAGTCAGCAAAAAAAGAAATAGTGGCAATATCAAGATCACCATCGCCATCATAATCTCTTGCGATGGCCTTATAACATCCGTGAATCGGGAAGAAAAATTTTTGCGTAAAATGATTGGTTTTATCATTCATAAAAATGTATACACCGTGGTAGGGTTTTAATACGGGTGAATTATCTCCGTTATCTCCGCAAGTATAAATAATATCAGGATAGCCATCTTTATTAAAATCTTCCAATTCGAAATAGGAAGATCCGTAAGAAGGTGGAAATCTTAACACTTCTTCCTGGGAAAAGTTGCCATTGCCTTTGTTTGTAAATAGAAAAATTCCTTCTTCGCCCTGGGCAAACAAAGCCCATATATCCAGCAATCCATCATGGTTATAATCCTGGATATAAAATTTAATAGCGCCGGGAAAATCTCTTAGAATATGTTTTTTAAAATTATTATTTCCCACGTTTTCCATCCAGGACAATGCGCCTGTTAAATACCCAAATTCACTTATGAGATAATCATTTTCTCCATCATTATTAAAGTCTGCAGAAGCTATCTGAACAGGCCTTTGTAAACTATCAAATATAGGTTTCGTACTTTTTTCGAAATGGCCTTTTGAATCCCCGTCTGCGGATATTATTTTTCCAAACCTGCCATTATTTGGTCCTACGATACCAATATTGCAGGCAACTAAATTATTTTTATTAAAATTAATATCTACCACAGGCCCGGTATCAGCCACAGAATCTGTGATTGTTAAGAGGGGATTGATAAAATAAATTTTTTGCTTTAGCGCATCACTTATGATAAGCGGATGCAAAAAATCTCCTGAATTAATTTTTACATAGCACGTCGCAGGGTTTTCATAGCTTAAATTGGGGATCTCTACTTTAAAAAGCGGCAGGCCTGTTTTAATAGAATCCCTCCTGGTTTGCACAGGCAAAGAATCAGGAGCCGTCGCAGCAAAATAATCGATGATACTTTGCCATTCTAAACCGGTTAAGATATTTCGGCGGGGATAAAAATCAGGACTGATACTTCCATCTGTTACCCGCGGGTATAATATTTCGCCAAAACTAAAAATACCGAGCCTTGGGGCCATTTCAGGTAACACGCCTTTCAGCCAGCTTTTTTTATCCAGCATAGAGGGATCGGGCAACATGTGACATGACTGGCAATATTGTTTTACCAAGACTTTTCCATTTTCTACTCTTGAGCCAGGATCATCAGAAGGTTTATTATTAGTATCGGCATTGCAGGCCGATAGAAGAGTAACAAACAAAAAACTTATCAGGAAAAAACGAGAATTTTTCACAAGGGATCTATTGAAATATTGACTGTAAAACCTTGGCAAAAATATTAATGAAAAATTAATTTTAGTAGCCTCGACAGGGCGAATAAATAAATTGACCATCAAATAATTATATAAAAATCGTAAACAAAATTGTAATCAATCAAACTTTAAAACTCCTTTCGGGAAATTAGTTGTTATTTCCTAAACCACACCCCAACCCCCTTCTATTTGTTTTTCTTTTTAAAGGAAGAGTTTTGCAGATCTTGATCATGCCGGCAAAATGGATTATACATGGGAGGCAATTTTGAAGAGAGATGGTTGTTGATAATTGCAATCCTTAATTATCGATTTTAATTTTTACCATAGATTAAAAATCTCTCATAATATAAATACTGTATACAACGAGGCTGAATAGAAATTACTGTCATCATTACAAAATGCAAAAAATCGTATAACACATCTGAAAAGACTTACAATAAATTCCCTGATTTATATATTGACTCTGATTTGACATTTTACTTCCTTTAGGTTAGGATTCAAGATATAACTTGCCGAAGAGTATTTCTATATGTTATCGGTCTATTGCACAGCTATATTCGGTTCTTCCTAAAATATTTAAAAACAATTTTTTCATAGGTTCCTCTTAAGTGATAAGCGTTTAACGGCTTGCAAAAAATATTGAAAAATGAAACCTGTAACGCAAAAGAAAAATGAAAATAAAATCTTTGGAAGTTTTTATACGCAGTTACAAACCTTAGGAACAAATTTTTCGCCCTTACGAATAAGGAATATGCGGATTTACATGATCGGCCAGTCTGTAAACCTGCTGGGCGATTGGATGCAACAAACAGCACAAGTATGGATCGTCTGGGAATTAACGCATGAAATAACTGCCCTTGGTATCGTTGCCTTCTTATCACAAATACCCTTTTTTATTTTTGGTCCCTGGGTGGGCATTGTTTCAGATAAATATGATAGAAGAAAGATCCTGCTGATTACACAAATACTTACCATGCTATTTGCTTTCCTGTTGGCTTTTCTTATTCAAACCAACCGTCTTGCAATAGCGCACGTGTACATTATTGCATTTCTGTTGGGTACTGCAACCGCCTTTAATGTGACGGCAGAGCAGGCTTTTATAGGTGACCTCGCCTCTAAAGGAACTATCAAAAATGCCATCGCCTTAAACAATATTATCAATCAACTCACCCGACTTGCGGGGCCGGCCACTGCGGGATGGTTGATAGCTGCCGTGGGTACTGCGCCGTCATTTTGGTACAACGGGTTCAGCGCCTTTATATCCGTTATTTGTATTCTTGCTATTCATTCAAAGCAGGAAATCAAAAAGCAGGAAGGAAGCGGCCTTCAGCAATTTATAGATGGTTTGAGTTTTATCTACAATCAAAAATTGCTTCGTTTGATTTTACTATTTGCGGCTATACAAACTTTTTTCGGCTTGTCAATTATTCAGTTGTTACCTGCCTATTCCACGGAAATACTAAAGGGAAATGCGAAAACTCTTGGGCAGTTACTTGGTTCTGCAGGCGCCGGCGCCTTAATTGGAATAATATTTATTTTACCCTTTATGCAAAAGGTAAAAAGATCATGTGTTGCTATCGGCGGCGCTTTGATGTGGGGAGGATGCTGGTATATGTTATTTTCATTTTCAACAACATTGCCGGTGGCAATGACCTGCCAGTTTATGGCGAGCCTTGGTGCAGTAAACGTTCTTACACTTTCCATTGGCCTTGCACAGGAGCTGACGCCGGTTGATTTGCGTGCCCGCATCCTTAGCGCTTTTATGATGGTCGTTCTCGGGCTACAGCCGATTGCTTCCTATTTGGTAAGTAAAAGCGCAAGTAGCATAGGCATCAATAAAATGATGTTGATTAACGGAGCGTTTATGGTTTTGTTACCCGCACTTTTATTAACTGTGCCGGCTTTATACAGGCTCAAAGCAACTGTTCGTATTCCTTCCTATTTCCTCAAATATCAATAATGTTGGAACGTATGAAATATTTATAAGAGTTCTTAAACGTCATTATCATGGTTTGATAATAAAAAATAATCTCGATTTTTTATAAATGAATTCCTGGCGAACGATAAACTCAAATGCCTTTAATGAAAGAGCTTTTAAAAGAAATCAGGAATTGTAAAGTATGCGAAAAATATCTCGCCTTTGGTGCCAATCCCATTGTGGCAGCCAGTCCCAAAAGCAGAATTGTTATTATCGGGTCGGCACCCGGCAGGATTGCCCATTCCACAGGTATCCGTTGGAATGATAAAAGCGGCGACAATTTAAGAACGTGGTTGGGTGTAGATAAATCCATATTTTATAATCCTGAATTGATTGCATCTGTTCCTATGGGCTTTTGCTATCCGGGATTTGATACGCATGGTGATTTACCTCCAAGACCTGAATGCGCCCCCCTATGGCATCTGAAGCTATTTGCACACATGCGTGAGGTGAAACTTATTCTATTAATCGGGAGTTATGCCCAAAAGTATTATCTCGGTAATAAGGCGGCAAGTTCTTTGACCGAATCGGTTAAGAATTTCAAAACATATCTTCCAAAATATTTTGTGCTTCCACATCCTTCACCCAGGAACAATGGTTGGTACCGGAGAAATGAATGGTTTGACCTCGAGGTATTACCGGAACTGAAGAAGAGAGTGAAAAATATCCTACTTGAGGCCTGACTTTGAAGCAATTTCTTTTTTTGCATCAGAGATTTTATAACCGGTTAGAAAGTGTATTCGATAGATTGGCAAGCAAATATTATCAGAGAAATTACTATTTCAATTCTCTTACTGTTATGTGATTTTCATTCCCTGCTTTCCATTGGTCTCCTTTCGCTGTTATGGTATCGCCTGTGTTGACTGTTCTATATTGCGCAGGATCCTTTAAATTAGAATGGCTGATCGTTGCATAGTAAATTCCGTTTGCAACCGTTATGATTTTTGCAGTATATCCATCTTTGCCTTGTTGAATTTCATTGACCACACCGGATATAAATTCCTTCATTGCTTCCTGGTTGTCGCTATCTGTAGAAATTGTTGCCGGGTTTTTTGCAGTTACCCTATGTGATTCACATGCTGTAAACAAAGTGAATGCGAAAAGGATGATTACGGGTTTGATAAAATTTTTCAAAATGTAGTTTTAATTTTCTTAAAAGAGATGTTGATATCGTCAGAGCGAATTAGTACTCAACAAATAATTCATCCTTATAACACCACATCCATCGCTCCCCAGGCTCGGAGGAAATAATTACGGGATGGCTTGTCTTGTGATAGTGTTTTGTCATGTGTTTGTTAGGAGACTCGTCGCAACATAGCGTAGCACCGCAAGTTTGGCAAGTGCGTAAATGCACCCAGTCGCTATTAATTTTTATACATTCTTCACAAACGTACTCCCTGGCAAGTTTTAATTCTTTTATTTCCTGTATATGGTTGCAAATATCTTCAGGCATTTTTTTTATTTAAGTGGTTAAAAACATTTTTGCAAAAATGAAATATAATAAAGTGGACAATCTTACTATTCGTTAGTTTTCTGCGAGGTATTTGTGCACGAAACTTATTGCCATGCTACCCTCTCCTACGGCAGAAGCTACCCGGTTCATTGCGTTTGCACGAACATCGCCCGCCGCAAAAATGCCGTGGGCACTGGTTTCAAGAAGATAGGGATCACGCTGCACTTTCCAGATTTTCTTAAAATCTTCATGGCCCATAACATCTCTCCCCGTTTCTACAAACCCTTTTTCATTCCTGATGATATGATTGCCAATCCAGTCTGTAAACGGCCTGGCGCCTATAAAAATATATAACACATCGGCTTGTTTTGTTTCGGTATAGCCCCCATTAATATCTCCTATAACGAGCTGCTGTAAACTATCTTTCCCTATGGCTTCCTTTACCTCCATTTGCCCCAGCACTTTAATATTATGGGTTCCTTTCACCTGGTCAATTAAATACGAAGACATGGAAGTGGTAAGGTCTTCTTTGCGGATAATGATATAAATACTTTTTGCAAGCTTAGCGAGGTACATAGCTGCCTGGCCGGCAGAATTTCCACCTCCTACGATATAAACTTCCTTGTCTTTGCAAAACGACGCTTCTGTCATTGCTGCACCATAATAAATACCAGCACCTGTAAAATCCTCGATACCTTTTGTTTCGAGTTTTTTATAATCTACACCTGTTGTAATAATAATTGATCGTGTATTTATCTCTGTATCATTATCCAGTACTATTTTTTTATAGCCATCTTTTTCCCGGATAGCTTTTACCTCCTGCGGCGAAAGAAATTCAGTTCCAAAACGTGCCGCCTGGGTCGTTGCCCGGCGGGTAAGGTCTGAGCCACTCAACCCGGAAGGGAAGCCAAGATAATTTTCTATCCTCGAACTGGTGCCAGCCTGCCCTCCCGGCGCATGACGCTCGATCAATAACGTTTTCAAACCTTCTGATGCGCCATACACGGCGGCGGCTAACCCAGCAGGGCCTGCACCTACAATCACTACATCATACATCTCATTTTTAAGTGCAGGGTTCAATCCTATTTTGGCGGCTATATCTTTTAGCGAAGGGCATAAAATGGATGAACCATCTTCAAAAAAAACGATTGGTAAATCTTTTTGCTGGTATTTATTTACATGCAGCAATTGTTTCGCCTCGGCATTTCTTTCTACATCAAGCCACTTATATGGCACAAGATTGCCGGCAAGAAATTCTTTTACAATGTGTGACTTTGGCGAAAACTGGTAGCCGACAACTTTAATCCCTTTAAAATCGGGCCTGTAATTATTCCGCCATTCATCTAACAGGTCATCGATCACAGGGAACAATTTTTCTTCAGGAGGGTCCCAGGGTTTCATTAAATAATAATCCAGATGTACTTCGTTAATTGCTTTAATGGCAGCATCAGTATCAGAATATGCAGTAAGTAAAACGCGTTTCGCATCCGGATAAAACTCAGCTCCTTTTATCAGAAAAGAAACGCCATCCATCCCCGGCATTCGCTGATCTGCTATGAAAAGTGCTACCGTCTCACCGGTGTTCTTTAATTCCAAAAGGCTGCTTATCGCCTCACTTGTAGATGCGGTACTTAAGACTTTATACTCTTTCCTGTATTGCGTTTTAAGGTCGCGGGTTAATGCCCGCAATACCTGCTGGTCATCATCAATACAAAATATTATTGCTTCATTCATTTTTTTAAAAATATTTTTTTAACCATGAGCCAACGGAAGTAGAACGGTCATTACAATGGCTAAAACCTGCATCATTACAACCTCTATTCATCAACTGGCAAGCTAACAATAAATGATGTTTTTCCGGGCGTCGAATCTATTTTTATATTACCCTGGTGCTGGCGAATGATTCCTGCAACCACGTCAAGTCCCAGCCCGGTTCCTTTACCAATTTCCTTCGTCGTAAAAAAAGGGTCAAAAATTCTTTCTTTTATTTCCAGGGGAATGCCGGGGCCATTATCTGTAATTGAAATAATTACACTATCTCTTTCCCGACTTGTTTTTATTTCGAGTATGCCCTTTCCATTTATCTCCATTGCGTCCAGCGCATTGTCAATAAGATTCGTCCACATTTGGTTTAATTCTCCTACAAAAGCCTTAATTAATGGCAGGTTCTCATCATATACTTCTATTAGTTTTACATTTCCTTTTTTAAATTTATATGCGAGCATGGTCACCGTATTTTGAATACCGAAATGCACGTTGGTAAACTCCTTGTCCGATCCACGATCCATGTGTGTAAAGTTCTTGATGGAATTGACCAACTTTTCAATTCTCCGGCTCGCCTCCTGGATATCATTTACCATTTTTTCTGTAACAAGATTGTTATTAATCCAGTTCAAAATAGGTGAAAGGTATTCACGCGGAACAAATGAGGCAAAATCATCAAGGTCATCACAGGTAAATCCAAACTCCACAAAATTTTCAGCAACTTCCTGGCTGTTATCTACCGAAAAATTTTCAAGACAATCTGCAAACTCATTTTCTTTAGCTGACTTTTGCATTAGCGTGAGGACAGTCAAATTTTCCCTGGCAAGTACCTCGAACAGTTTGCTATCCACCTTGTCAATTTGTTCGCTTGTTGCTTTTATAGCAATTACTTTTTTAAAACTTTCAGGCGATAATTTTAAATGATTTCGCAGAGAAACTGAACCTCTTACAATAGCGGCCGCAGGATTATTCAACTCATGTGCAAGGCCTGCCGATAGCTTACCCAAAGCCATCATTTTTTCATTTTGTTGCTGAAGAGATGTAAAATTTCTTACCCTGGATGTCATTACATGTACAAGGGCCTGTGTCATCTCAAAATGCCCTTCAATTAATTCTTTCATGCGTTCGACAGGATAAGTCATCACCGTAAGTTTCTCGACAACTTCTGCATTTAAACCTGCGACAAGGCCCCTGGAAAAAGGCAGGTAGCCCGCTATATCTTTTGCTGTAAAAAATCTTATCGTTCTTACACCATTGCTTTGATTCAAGAACACGCGTACGCGGCCATTCACAATTACATGCGTACCAGTATTAGGCTCTCCGTTTTTAAACAAAAAAGAACCTTCTTCCAATTGGTATAGTTTGCTGTTATCTATCCACCATTGCAACTGCGCAGCAGGCACATCTTTTAACTCCTCTATTGTTTGCAGCCATTGTGTAGATACTGTTTCCATTGTTACATCATCCATAAAATATTATTGCTGAATAAGAATACAATTTTTTTAGAGTTATTCCTACACCATTATAACTATCGTTTCCTGTCTTACAGAGAATTTCCTTTTTTAGTACTTACTCCAAAATTATGAAATAGCTAAAGCAAATTCAATGTATAAATAATGAGAATGCTTGTACATATTAAGTGCTGAGTAAATGAACTGTCGTGAATATAAACGGTGACGAAGCTCAAGCCATTGATTTTATTTCCGCATTGTCTGTACAAAAATTCCCTGATATAGACATTCGTGATAATGACTCTTTTGCTGACCTTTACAAAGTCTGATTGGATCCTAAGGTAATGTTTATAACTTCCTGAAGTTTTAGTTAAATGATATTATACTAACATGGGACACACGATTATCCAGGACGAAATTGACCACGCGAATGCATTAATATTCAATCGATAAAATAAAATGTTTTCTATAACAAGAATTTACGCTGATGCCAACGGGGATAGCCACTTTGAAGATATTTCTATTCCCTTAACCGATGCTGGCGATATCGGGTTTCTTTCGGAAAAAATGCCTGCTTCAGGAATTATTTTTCGCGAAGTGATACCGACTTATGATTACACCTTTCACAATGCTCCATTACGCCAGTACATAGTTCTCCTTGATGGCGGAATTGAAATAGAAACCTCCCTCGGTGAAAAAAGAATTTTTAAACCGGGTGATGTTTTGCTGGCAGAGGACACAACCGGGAAAGGGCATAAGAGTAAAAATCTCGAGAATAAAAAACGGAAATCTCTCTTTATCACTTTGTAATCTGCTCTTAGGTTTCTCGCGACTGATTCGTCGGGTTCCAATGCTGTTGATGCGTTCCCCGGTTTATTGTTTATAGTGTTTGTGATTTATTTATTTTCAAGTTAAGCCTTATTGAGTTGTTGAATCTCTCAATCAAAAAGTATGAATGTCATAGTAAACTATCGTTGCGTTTAAGTTCCCAACTTTATTGCCTGAATCTCTTGCTAAGAGGGCTTTTAAAATCCAGGGAGAAATCTTTAAACACAGAGTCTAAAACTTTTATTGAAACTGTAAATTAGGTTTGGATTTGAAGAATCGAACTCGTTGTTTATCTAATCTTGTAACTTAATCATGCTGTAGTATGATAAAATTTTTCTTCGCAATACTTAAGTCTAAAACTCAAGTAGTGTCTTACATAAAAGATGTAATCGCTAAGTACCTCCCGAATGCTTTTGCTTATTACCCTGTTCTTACAGTTCGCCAAATTTTTTTATGAAAAAGCTGCTTATTATATCATTAATACTTTCGTTTTACAACATAGCTTTAGCGCAAGATATCTCAAGGCACGATGCAGATAGTTTGCTTAGTGCTTTGAAAAGAAGTAAAGCAGATACAGCGAGAATTCCCTTGCTTTTAAAGTTAGCCGAATTCCAAATTTTTAAGCCTGGGGAATACAAGCAGGACCTGGATAGTGCCGCGGCGTACATAGAGAAAGCAAAGGCATTAAATGTTAAACGAAAATCAGGAGGGTATCTCGGATTCACAACTTTGGTTGAGGCCATTTTAACCAAAGAGAGAGGACAAAGAGATGTTGCCAAAAAAATGGTTGAACAGGCCATTGAAATTGCAGGCAGGGAAAAAGATAATTTTCATTTGGCCCAGGCGTATTTTGAGTTATCGGACTATTACGATTACAGGACTCCGGAACAACTTTCAGAGAAAATAAAACTCGTGGAAAAGGCATTAGTTGGTTTTCGACAAACAGGGAATAAGGAACGCGAGGGATACAGCCTTAAAGTGTTGGCGGACTTATATGATGGTAAGGGCGAATCTTCCAAAGTTTTGCGTACCCTTGATCTTTCTCTTGAAGCCTACCAATCCATAAACTATACACAGCTACAGGGTGTGTATGTGTTATATGGAGGTGTGTATTATGAGAGAGGCGATTATAACCAGGCACTCTCCTACGAATTACTGGCCTTACAAAGCGCTGAAAAAAGCGCTGATACGAGCATGAATTTATGCCAGATTCATAACTCAATTGGGGTCATTTTACTTCAGTTGGGCGAAAAAGAAAAAGCTATAGCCCATTATAAGGTTGCATTGCAAATTGCAGAAAAATACAATGACAATTTCAATGTATTATTATTGTTGACGAATATCGTAGATGGCTATAATAGATTAGGTAAGCCTGGGGAAGGATTAAAAGTTTTAAATGCTACTCCGGGTAAGTTTCTTACTCCGAAGGATGATGCAAGTTATTACGTATTACCTAAAGCCTATTTAAGTATATATTATAACCTAAAGGATTACCCGAAGGCCCAGGTATATGCAAATCAACTTCTCAGTATTATAAAAACTCATAAACCACAGAAAAGAACCATAGATAATATATACCTGTTGCTCATAAACTATTACATAAGTTCCAAGCAACTTAAGACGGCCGGCTTGTATTTAAAAAAGAAGGATTCATTAAGCCAGGAAGTAGGAGACCCTAACACAATGAACCAAAATAATTATCTCAAATTTCGATTGGATACCGCGTTAGGAAATTTCAGGTTAGCTACATACAGTATTTTAAAATATAATAAAATTAAAGACTCTCTTTTCAATGAAACTAAAAGCAAACAAATTAAACAATTAGAGATAGGGTATGAAACCGGGAAAAAAGAAGATTCCATAAAAATAAAAGATAAAAGTATTACGGTTCTAAACCAAAAGAATCAACTCCAGCAAAGCAATCTGCAACGTGCAAGTCTATTGAGAAAAATTACGTTCGTAGGAATATCGTTACTGCTTTTAATTATGGGATTGCTTTACAGGCAATATAGGAGTAAGCAGAAAACCAACCAGGTAATTATGATCAAAAATGAGTTGCTGGAGCACTTGGTTACGGAAAAAGAATGGTTGTTGAAAGAAGTGCATCACCGGGTAAAAAATAATTTGCAAACAGTTGTCAGCTTGCTCGAGCTTCAATCGGAGAATCTTGGCGACGAAGCGCTGTCCGCCATTCACGACAGCCAGAACAGGATTTATGCAATGTCGCTTATCCATCAAAAGTTATATCAAACGGATAAGATTGCATCTATTAATATGCAACCCTACCTGCTGGAACTTAGTAATCACTTACAGGACATCTATAACCCGGAGCGAAAAATACATTTTGATATGCAGGTGGCGCCCCTGGAACTGGATGTATCACAGGCCATACCCGTGGGGTTGATTGTGAATGAAGCCGTAACCAATTCCATTAAATACGCCTTCAAACATCCGGTAAGTAGTCCCGAGATATCAATCGTATTAGCACAAAATAAAAAGCAGGATTTAAAACTAATAATTGCCGATAATGGGGTCGGGTTACCGCCCCTCTTCGATAGCACGGATACAACTGGTTTGGGCTTTAAGCTAATGAATGCGCTTGCCGGGGATATTGACGGCA
>JBBSBD010000164.1:0-14273 GCA_038251675.1 Chitinophagales bacterium
ACATAACTATGAAGAATCATTTGATTGATACCAGAACAAAAAGCCCTGTCGCCATAGGATTTTAAATTCCAGGGCGATTCGCTGTAAGTAGCAAGGCTGGTATAGCCTTCAGCGCCAATCACCGGTTTATTATACAATACAGAAGAATATAAAGGGAAGCTGAACTCAGGTTGCGAAGTAGGCAGATATTCAGGCATAGCTTGTTTGTTGGGGTGGGACCAGAATTCAAACATCGGCAAATCAACGTAACTATTGCTTTTTAAAATATCGAGTGGTGGATAATCCGTATCGCCATAGATAACTTCGCTGTGAAATTCCAGTTTGTTTTGATGACAAAGTTCATTAAAGCGTTTATAATAATTTACTTCAATTAAATCAGCAATTGTTTTACGGAAATCATATAAAAAGGCGTTGGATTGTTCAGCACTGCTTACCACATCACCGCATAATACAGGAATAAATTTAGTGAGGCTATACCCTCTTCTTTTTTCGAACTCTTTTGGAAAACTTTGTGTCCAATTCTGGTAATTACATTCCCAACTGTCAACCAGTAAAAACTTAAACGTACTGCCTGTATATTTACCAGCCGCATCAATTAATTTTTTAGGGAAACTGTTGAATTGAAAATTTAAAGCGTCCGGGTCCATTTTATCACATTCCAATCCTCTTCCTTCTGCATTAGCGGGTGCGTTAATAACACCGGTGGTAGTATATCCAAAACGAATAATACACCAGTTACCTTCCGGTGCTTGCCATTGTAATATCCCGTCTACATTCATGTAAGCCGTAATATCAATTACAGAATCTTCCGGTACGATTTCTTTTATTGAATTTTGTTCATCACTGTTAAAATAATTCTTATTCGCAGGTTTGATGGCTACCGTTTTCTCCAGCAAATGGGAAATGCCCGGTGAATAAGACGCTTGTTCCTCTTTTTTCAATAGCTCCACTTCTGATATTTGATACCAATGCCAGGAATCCGGATTAGAGAAATCGGATAAGACCAATTGAAAGTACCGGGCACCCGCAGGTGTTATTGCAGTTTCAAAGGATTCATTAAAACCAGTTAATTCAAAGTCTTTTACTTTGGTAAAATTCAGCCCATCAGCAGAGGCCGATAAAGTGAAATTGCTTTTAATGTTTGCCATATTAGCCCATGTAAATGGCCTTCGCAGATGAATAACAATTTTTTCTGCATTGAATTCGGCAGTTAATAAAACTGTTTTAATTTTTTCCTGACTGTTCCAGTAAACCTTTAAGTTGTGCGTGGCTCTGCCGGAGGCAATAATATCTTTTTTGCCATCGCCATTTAAATCCATTACCTGCAGGTCTTCACATGCCATATCATTTTCATCAATCCAATAAGATTCCCATTCATTGTTCACAGCATCTTTTCTTACATATATTTTTACTCCTACTTTTCCATCCTTGTTAGGCATTCGCCATCCAACTACAGCCTGGTCTTTGCCGGTGCCTAAAAAATCACCGCATGCCAAACCATGACCTTCTTTTATATTGCTATCGAGCATCAAACGCTCCTTGTTCTTGTAATAGATCACCAACTGATTGCCATGCATGGGCTCAATAGTTGTAATAAAAAAATCGTTAGCTGTCACGTTTCCTACCCTTACTTCCCCGGCACCGTAATTCATACCCCGTATTTCTTCCGGAAGTTTATTTATCAAATCACCAATTAGCTGAATGAATCATTCTTATACCTTTTTTTCCTGCTATATACAAACTAGTGTTATGTTAATCATTAATTGACGGATAAAGTTTTTTTAGCTTCGCCCTTGCTTCTTTATTTGTAAATTGCCAATTGATTTTACTGTTCTTATTATTTCTATTTGATTGCCATGCCTGAACTTCTTTTTTTATTTTGTTAATGCTGGAGATATGCCGGTTTAAACAAGCAATTTGTGTGGAGGTTTCAACAATCAATGCCTTGGGCAAAAGAAGGTGAAAAATGGGTACTCATGGGATAAGATATTTCAGCTATAGCTGAATAAATTTTTCCGCAGGTTGAATTTCTTAGAATGAATAGAAGGCGAAAAAGAGCCTTTACTGCTTTGCATTTTTGGCTTTTTTTGTGTGAAATAAATTCTTGCACTTCTAAATAAGTACACTCCCTGAGAATCAATTTAATTCGTAAAGAATGAATTTGATCTTAAAAAAAAGTTGGTCATCGAAGCGATGCTAGATCGTCATAAACTCCTTTTTATATTCAGTAGGTTTTTTAGAAATGATTTCTTTTAACTGCTTATTGAAATTAGAAAGCGTGTTGAAGCCGCATTCATAGCAGATCTGTGCTATCGATTCATCTGTCTCGGTCAGCATTTTGCAGGCGTGTTTAATTCTTATTTCGGCAATAAACCTTGAGAAAGGCTTGTTGTTTTTCATGGTAAAATAACGGCTAAATGATGTTGGGGTCATATGCAGTAATTCGGCCAAATCTTCCAGCAGTACTTTTTTGCGGAAGTTTTTAAAAGCATACTCATACACGATGTTTAGCCTGTCCGTTTCGTGCTGGTCGAATGCATCATCGTATGCTTTTGAGGAGATATAGTGATACTCCTTGGTGGCCGCAAGGATCTCAAGAATATGCAACAGATGAATAACGCTTGGAATGCCGTGCAGGTGAGTAAGCTCTTTCATCATCTCTACAACCTGTAGTTTTTTTTGTCCATAAAAATCCAGGCCTCTCATCGATTTTGTAAATAACTTTTTTACAGCAAGCATTTCTTCTTTTTCAAGGATGTGGTCACCTAAAAAATTCTCATTCAGGTAAATAACAATTCCACTTGCTTTTGACAAACTGTGTTTTTCAAAATATTTCTCATCACTTCGCCAAACATGGGGTAAGTGGGGCCCGGTCATAATTAATTCTCCCGGCCTGAAGGATTTTATACTATCCCCAATGAATCGTGTGCCTGTACCCTCAAATACCACAAAAAGTTGATATTCGGAATGTGCGTGCCATATAGGATCAAAGTGTTTGTCCTCTAATTGCTTAATCACAAATATTTGCGAAGGGGGTATTTCTGATTTATGTAAAGCGGTTTTCATAACCTTTTAATTGTCATTTAAGACCCCAAATTAGAAATCATTAGCGATAAATAAATACAGTCATATTTAGATAACATCCTGATAGGTAAAAAAAATTGCCAGAAACAACTACTGCCTGCGTGATATTCAAACGATAGTCATGTACGTGAGAAATCTTTTGAGGGTTCTTTGAGTTCACTTGCAAAAGCCAGGAATATCCTTTTATGCAGTACTACAATTTCATAAGCAAAAAGCTAGAAAATAATTGATAAATGGTTTTTTATATCATAATAGACGAGAATAAATGTATTTTAAGAAATAATACAGTCAGAAATGGATAAGAAAGAGGAAACATATTTCAATGAGAACAAGTTACTTTATAGTAATTATCTATCACTCTTCAATTGCTTTTTATATGAAATCGTATTTCTCCCCTTTCATTATTGTAAGGCCTCAATTCTGTTTTGCAGATTAAAAAATATCAAACAAAAAGATGATTCGATCAAAAATAAACAGTGCATTGCTTTTTATAGTTTCGTGGGTTGTTTTGGTTAGCGCAACATCTTGTAATCATTCTGATGAACAATATAAAAATTGGGGCGTTTATGGAGGCAATAGTGAAAACATTAAATATTCCTCTTTAAAAGGAATTAATACTGGCAATGTTAAAAATCTTAAAGTAGCATGGGTCTATTCTTCGGGGCAAACATCGGCAACGAACACTACAGATATGAAGACTAATGCTATAGTAGTGAATGGTGTGTTGTACGGGCTTAATCCTCAACTTAAATTATTTGCCTTAGATGCTGCTACTGGTAAAGAGAAATGGGTGTATGATCCCGGAACTGTTCCTGAAAAAGGAAAAAATATTGGTCGTGGCCCTTTTGCTACTTCAACCAAAATTTCAAGAGGGGTAGCGTTTTATAGGGGCTCGGATGATGACCAACGTATTTTATACACTCCAGGGGGAGGTCATGTATTATATTGTATAAATGCCCTTACGGGGAAAATTATTCCGTCGTTCGGCACTAATGGAATGGTTGATTTACATGAAGGATTAGAGATTGAGAATGCTTATGACCTGCATATATCGAATACAAGTCCCGGAATTATTTATAAAGACCTGATCATTTTAGGTTCCCGTTTATCAGAGTCAGCAAAGTCTCCACCAGGACATATCAGGGCTTATGATGTGCATACCGGAAAACAGCGTTGGATCTTCCATACAATTCCCCATCCGGGAGAGCCGGGTTATGAAAGCTGGGATAATCCGAAAGCCTATACCTATGTTGGGGGAGCTAATGTTTGGGGAGGGTTCAGTCTGGATGAAGAAAGAGGGATGGTGTTTGCAGGTACCGGATCTGCCACTCCTGACTTTTATGGGGGAAATCGAAAAGGAAATAACTTGTATGCCAATTCAGTTCTTGCTTTAGATGCGGTTACAGGAAAGTTGATCTGGCATTACCAGCTCGTTCACCACGATTTGTGGGACTGGGATATTCCGACCCATCCAATACTTGCTACCATTAAAAAAGATGGGAAAAAAATAGATGTGGCTGTACAGGTAACCAAACACGGTTTTATTTTTATGTTTGACCGTGTTACCGGTGTACCCATTCACCCTATAAATGAGGTGCCGGTGCCGTCGTCAGAATTAACCGGGGAATGGACTTCGCCTACCCAGCCAGTGCCCACGTTTTTTAAACCTTTTGTACGGCAGGCAATTACGGAAGCCGATCTTTTGAAGGAAGGAATACCTGATTCTTCCTACCAGGATATTTTAAAAAGATTCAGATCTTACAAAACGGGCAATATGTGGAATCCTCCTTCTTTACAAGGCACGTTACAAAACCCCGGATGGAACGGAGGAACTGAGTGGGGAGGACCATCTTATGATCCAACTACCGGTGTTATGTATGTAAATGCAAACGAATCGCCCTGGGTCGTTCGTATGACAGATGTAAACAAGCCGGATACTTCAACCGATAATGTACGCACCAATCTACAGGTAGGAAAAGCTATGTTTGAATCGCAATGTAGTGGTTGCCATGGTTTGGACCGGAGGGGTGGCGAGACTAATCCGGCACTGGCTGCTAACCCGTCATTAGTAGGTATTGAAAAAAGAAGCAACATGAGTGCCGGGGTAAAATTTGACGAAGCATCTTTTAAAAGCCTGATGACTACGGGAAGGAATAACATGCCACCATTTGGCCATTTGGCTGAAGAACAAAAAACGGCTATCGCCAGTTATGTACTAAATATAAAATCCAAACAAAATCTCAGGTTTAGTATTTCGGATCGGGAGGAAATGCCTCCTTATTTTAAAAGTCCTTACATGATGGGTGGCGGTAAGTTTCTGACCAAAGAAGGTTATCCGGGTGTAAAGCCACCGTGGGGACATCTTTCTGCTATCAACCTTAATACAGGTGAAGTATTATGGAAGCAAGCTATCGGTGATTATCCGGAATTAAAAGCAAAAGGAATTCATGCAGGAAGTGAAAACTTTGGTTCATCCGCAGTTACAGCAGGAGGTGTAATATTCATCAGCGCAACGAGAGATGAAAAGATCAGGGCTTTTAATAAAAAAACCGGTGAGCTTCTGTGGGAAGCTGATTTGCCGGCTGCTGGTATTGCTACACCTACAGTTTATGAGGCGAATGGAAAGCAGTTTGTGGTGATTGCCTGTGGTGGGGGAGGAAAGCAAAGAACAAAGTCGGGAGACAAATACGTTGCGTTTGCACTTCCGGACTAATGGGTAAAATAATAGTTGTTCAATTCATTTGCTTAAAAGAGGTTATTCGATGATACAATTGAAATTTAGCGGAATAGTTACTATACTGATACTAATTTTTTTCAATTCAAATGTTGTAGCTCAATCATCTGAAAAAGGCTGGGAGGTTCTTTTTAATGGCAAGGACCTGGCAGGGTGGAGGGAGTTGAACGGTAAACATAAATGGGAAGTAAAGGATGGAATGATCGTGGGAACGGACGTTCATGATAAGCCCAATGGATTTCTTTGTACAGAAAAAGATTATGGCGATTTTATTCTTGAGCTGGAGGTTTCGATAGATACTCTGATGAATAATTCTGGCGTTCAGTTTCGTACCCGCAGCACTGCCGATTATCTGAATGGGCGTGTGCATGGTTATCAAATGGAAATTGATCCAAAACCGCAACGATGGAGTGGAAGTATTTATGATGAAGGCGGACGTAGGGGATGGTTATATACTACCGAATTGAATGTTACTGGCAAAAAGGCTTTTAAAAACAATCAATGGAATAAGTATAGAATTGAATGTTTTGGTACTACCATCAGAACCTGGGTAAATGGTATTCCGATCACACACCTGGTAGATGCAGAATCAATCAAAGGTTTTATTGGATTACAGCTTCATGCAAATAATCCAACCGATCCTCCTGGTGGAAACCAGGTTCGCTTTCGTAATATCCGGATAAAAACGACTGATATGAAAGCTTCACCGCTGGACAACATATTTGTGGTCAATACTATTCCCAATGATCTTTCGGCGCAGGAGAAAAAAACCGGTTTTTCATTATTATGGGATGGCAAAACAACCGCAGGCTGGAAGGACGCTTACAATACCATATTTTCTGAAAACGCCTGGGAAATAAAAGACAGTGCACTTAGCGTAGTGTCATCACAGGATGGCGGCAAGGATATAATGACTACTAAAACGTTTGGTGCTTTTGAATTGAAATTTGATTTCAGGCTTACAAAAGGTTCTAATAGCGGAGTAAAATATTTTGTTGGCGAATTGGTAGAAAGTAAACCGCCATTGGCCAATAACGCAGTTGCAGCATTAGAATACCAGGTAGTGGATGATTCATTGTCCGGTCTCGCTCCCAACCGTATGCTTGGGTCTTTTGCAGATATATTGCCCTCCGAAAAACACCGGTTTTCTGGAAAAAAAATTGGGGAGTGGAATCAGGGGATAATCAAAGCCTTCCCTGACAACAGGGTTGAATATTATCTGAATGGATACAAAATCCTTGAATTTAAACGTGGCTCCCGCCAATATCTGGAACTTATTTCAAAGAGTAAATACAAAAACCTTCCAGCTTTTGGAATGGCAAAAAATGGCTATATTTTGTTAGAAGGAAGAGGAGGAGTTGTATCATATCGGAGTATTAAAATCAAAGAACTCCATAAAAAGAAAGAAGTGGGTAAAAAATAAGTATGATGAGGTTATTAACAATAATATCCGTTGCTATTTTTTCATTTGGTTGCAGTTCAACCCGTAAACATAACCAAACAGAAAATAACGCGGTAAAAATTTTACAGGTGCGGGAGGACAATCAGGCTGGAACTATTACTATATTGAGAGCCGATGGAAAAGAAGCGTTGCTAACCCAGGTGGTAAAACCTGGTGAGCGTCCTTATATGCATCCCATTATTGCACCTGATGGCAATGGTGTACTTACGGAATATCGTCCTGAGCATCACCCGCATCAAACCGGCATTTATTGGGGATTAAAATTGGTAAATGGCCGGGACTATTTTATGAAGTGGCAAAGCGATTACTGGCGCCGTGTTTCTGCTAACGTCATAACGTCAAAAGGCCAGCAAGTTAAATGGCAAACAGTGTATGATTTAATTGACGACAAAGGGAATACCACTCTTACTGAAACTGCTAACTGGTCTTTACAGGAACAAAATGGCAAATACTTACTCGATCTGGAATGGAAGGGCGAAGCAAAAACCAATATAACTTTTGGAAAATTTTATGTCGGCGGTTTGTTCATAAGAATGCCCTGGGATAAAGGAACAAAGGCTGAAATTGTAAATGCTGTTGGCCAACACAATATGGAAATAGAGGCTCAACGTGCTGTATGGGCCGATGTGGGGGTGGAGGTTGAAGGGAGAAAAGACTGGGGTCACATGGCAGTCTTTGATCATCCTGGTAATAAAGGTTTCCCTATACCATGGAGAACAGACACTCAATTCGGATTAGGACCTTCCCGCCAGATTTTGGGTGACTGGAAATTGAATAAAGGAGAAACTGAAATTGTTCGCTATAGAATCATTGTGTACACAGGGGATCTTAACCATGCTGAGCTTATGCGACTTTGGAAAGAATTCAGTTGTGCCTATTAATGCATTTGTTGAGGAGAATAAAAATTAAAATAAATAATTCCGAAGAATAATAATTCATGTATTTAGTCATCAAAATGTATCCATGCAACATAGCAAATCTCAAAATTCCGTAGCAACATCAGTAGTGGACATGAAATTGTTCTATGCTTGTTTTGTAGCATTAATCACTACTTCATTTGGATTTATACTTCGTGCTATTATGTTGCCTGAGTGGGGCAAGCAATTCAATTTAACGCAAACGCAACTGGGTGAAATAGCCGGGGTAGGTTTATGGCCATTTGCAATCAGTATCGTTTTATTCAGTCTCATTATTGATAAAATAGGGTATAAAACAGCGATGATATTTGCTTTTATTTGCCACGTCGCTTCTGCCATACTTACCATATTTGCTACTGGCTATTGGATGCTTTATGCAGGGACATTTGTTGTGGCCCTTGGAAACGGAACGGTTGAAGCGGTAGTGAATCCTGTTGTTGCAACTATGTTCCCAAAGGAGAAAACAAAATGGTTAAATATTCTTCATGCTGGTTGGCCTGGTGGTCTTGTGCTCGGAGGCATCATCGCCTTATTGATGGGTGTAGATACAAAATGGGAGTATAAGATTGCATTGATTTTGATACCTACGCTGGCTTATGGTGTTATGATGTTATCGAGAAGGTTTCCTTTAAATGAAAGAGTACAGGCGGGTGTATCGTACAAAGAAATGTTGCAGGAAGTAGGCGCTATTGGTGCATTAATTATTATATCGCTTATTGTTTTTCAGTTGGGTGCTGTGTTTGGGTGGTCCACCGTATTTAACATCATTCTTATTTTGGCAATTACTCTTTTATTTGGATTGTATACAAGAAGTTTGGGTCAGCCACTTTTTATCATTTTATTGTTCATCATGATCCCGCTGGCTACCACCGAACTTGGTACCGATAGCTGGATAACCGATTTGATGGCCCCGGCAATGAACAACCTTGGGATGCAGGCAGGATGGGTGTTGGTGTATACATCGGCAATCATGTTTGTACTTCGGTTTTTTGCGGGGCCCATTATTCATAAAGTTTCTCCACTTGGGCTGCTTGCTATATGTTCCGCTATTGCAGCAGTAGGGTTATATATGCTTTCATTTTCAGCGGGGGCAATGATTTTGGTAGCGGCTACTATTTACGGTTTGGGAAAAACTTTTTTCTGGCCTACAATGTTGGGTGTGGTAGCAGAAAGGTTTCCGAAAGGAGGGGCATTAACCTTGAATATTACCGGTGGATTAGGAATGATTGCTGCCGGCGTTATCGGCGCCGGAGTACTTGGTTTTATTCAAGACAAATCAGTGGATAAAAATATTCTTGCTTATGATAAAGCAAACAATACTGGTATCCATTCGGCTTATGTAACAGAAGGCAAAACAAGTGTGTTTGGTAATTATCGGGCATTAGATCAAAGTAAGTTGGCAACGGCCAGTGAGGAAGACAATGCCACCGTTACAGGCATTCGTGATACAGCAAAGAAAGACGCTCTGCGAGATATTGTCATCTTTCCGATTATCATGTTGGTAAGTTATGTTTTGCTGATACTTTACTTCCGTTCGAAGGGCGGTTATCAGGCAGTGGTGCTTAAAGAAGTCAGAGTTCCTCAAAACGATTATCAAATCGTTAATCCATAACAATGAGCCTAAACATAACATACGGAGTAAGCACCTGGTTGTGGATGTCTCCATTTACTACGGGATCAATACAAGAGCTATTTCCGAAGATTTCGAAAATGGGTTTTGATGTTGTAGAAATAGCAGTAGAGGATCCTTCACTAATAGACGTTAAAGCAGTAAAGAATGGGTTGCAACAACATAACCTCAAGGCCAACATTTGCGGAGCTTTTGGACCTACAAGAGATTTTACTCATGATGATACAGCTATTCACCAAAATTGTTTCGCCTATATAGAATCGTGTCTGAATTTTTGTGTTGCGTTGGGTGCTGGCTTTTTTGGTGGACCCATGTATTCTGCTGTAGGAAAGGCAAGGATGATTTCTCCG
This sequence comes from Chitinophagales bacterium, assembly GCA_038251675.1. Lineage (GTDB taxonomy): Bacteria > Bacteroidota > Bacteroidia > Chitinophagales > Chitinophagaceae > Ginsengibacter. The sequence continues at coordinate 10,178 of JBBSBD010000164.1, forward strand.
GACCCACGTAAAAAGGAATGGGAATTAGCCGTTAAAAATTTACGTGTGGTTTGTGATATGGCTGCAGGGCGTGGGTTAGAAATTGCGCTTGAACCATTAAACCGCTTTGAATTGGACCTGATTAATACAGCGGAGGATGTATTGCACCTCGTAAACGACATTAGCCACCCTGCTGCCAAAATTATGCTGGATGGATTTCATATGAACATTGAGGAAAGGGATATTGAGAAAGCAATTATAACAGCTGGTGATAAACTTATTCATTTACAGGTGTCAGAAAATTATCGTGGCACGCCAGGTACAGGTCAAACACGCTGGGATGCTTATAAAAAAGGCCTGCATAAAATAGACTATAAAGGAACAGTAACAATAGAAAGTTTTACTCCAGATAACAAGGAATTAGCTCGTGCCGTTTGTTTTTGGCACCCTATGGCCGAAAGCCAGGACAGCTTTGCTTCTGATGGCCTTAAGTTTTTGAAAAAATGGGCCACAGAAAAAAACAATGTGCAGCATCACACAATTTTAAACTCTTATGTAAATGGCGGCGAATAAAATGAACATTGCAATTGTAGGACTTGGTTTTGGTGCTGAGTTTATTCCAATTTACCAGAGGCATCCACATGCAAATATGTATGCTATTTGCCAACGCAATGCCGAGAAATTAAATGCAATTGGTGACGAATTTTCAATTCAACATCGATATACTGACTACGACGAATTATTGAAAGACCCTAATATTGATGCCGTTCATATCAATACGCCTATACCAGATCATGCAATGCAATCTATTAAAGCATTGAGGGCAGGAAAGCATGTGGCATGTACTGTACCTATGGCCACTACGGTGGAGGAATGTAAGCAGATTGTGGAGTTGGTGCAGCAAACCGGACTTACCTACATGATGATGGAGACGGTTGTGTATGCCCGTGAATTTCTTTTTATGAAAGAACTTTATGAAAAGGGTGAACTTGGTAAAATACAATTCTTAAAAGCAAGCCATCAGCAGGATATGGATGGATGGCCTAACTACTGGCCAGGTTTGCCTCCAATGCATTATGCTACCCATTGCGTAGGCCCTGTGCTCGCCTTAACAAAAGGTGAAGCAGAATATCTTTCCTGCTTTGGATCCGGAACTATAAGAGAAGAATTACATACGCATTACAACTCTCCATTTGCAGTGGAAAGCACGCATATTAAATTCAGAAATTCTGATTTGAGCGCACATGTTTTCAGGTCTCTATTTGATGTGGCACGACAGTATCGGGAAAGCTTTGAGGTATTTGGTTCAAAAAAATCTGTGGAGTGGCCATTGATCGATGGAAAGCCATTGGTGGTGCACACAGCCAAACGGCCTGAAGCTGAAATACCTGAAGAAGTACATTCTCCTGACTACGCCCATTTATTACCTGAGGAGATACAGCACTTTACAACCAAAGGTGTTTATGATACGGATGATCACCAACATCTTTCATTTATTCAAGGCGCAGGTCATGGTGGCTCACATCCCCATCTTGTTCACGAATTCCTGAGTGCATTGGTAGAAGCAAGAGAACCTTTTCCTAACGCACAGCAGTCCGCTAACATTACTTGTGTAGGAATTTTAGCGCACGAGTCTGCCATGCAGGGTGGAAAGCAAATGCAGTTGCCGGAGTTTACTTTAAGTAAAACCGGATTACAACGAAAAGTGAAAGAAGTTCTTAAGGAAGTAGAGTAGTGCGTTTAAAAAATATCGAGAAGCAGAGATTACTATTTATTACGAAGTATAAAAAAAGAATAAACTCGCAGCAATCGAATTGGTCTTACTGATCCCTCCCTTTCCAGAATACACCAGTGGACAAAGTGTGATCTCTGCCGCCTATGCTCTTGTACTTACCAAACTTTTTGGAGAAAAATTTTGTTTTAATGATCACACAGAAGTTGTTTTTGGATTGCCGGTTCGGCATTTCAAGTCATTTAAGGCCGCCGCCGAAGACGCTGCGCTTAGCCCTTTTTATGGAGGTATCCACTAGAATGCCTGCGATTACGAATGGTGTTGAAGAAGGAAATCAAATAGGAAAATTTATTGTATACTGTATTGCTTTAATAATTCCGAATTTAAAAGTGAGCAAGGATTTTAGTTTGTCGCTATTGTCGTTGAAGTCCGTTGGGTATAGCTTTACTCTACACCCTCGGCAGGTGGGATAAACTAAACGTATATACCGGGGATGGAAATTTACGCATAGATAATAACCTGGCGGAAAACAGGATCCGCCACGTAGCCATAGGCCGCAAAAATTATTTATTTGCCGGCAATCATGAAGCCGCCCAAAGAAGCGCCATGCTATACAGTTTATTTGCTACCTGCAAGCTACATAAGGTAAATCCCATCGAATGGCTCACCTATGTGTTTGAAAATATCAATGACCATAAAATAAATGCTATAGAACAACTGCTACTACAAATTATACCGCACTATTGAAGAAGTAATGATGGGATTGGTGGAGGGGATACAATAAAAAAGCATTGATGGTAAAATAGTAAGTGGACTGATGTAAGTATTTTAAGTAATAGTTATTTGCTGAATTGATAGTTGAAAGCTAATTCCTCTTTCTATAACAGTCTTTTGTTTATACAATAAGCAATGTGTTATAGTATAAAATATGAAAGTGTTATATGGAAAGAATTTTCTTTAATTAAAACGGCAAAATACTGTCAGTAAAGAGCAAAATACTGTCATTGTAAAAAAGCAGTTTTTTATAATTTAACCCTTTCAAAGAATGATCGATAAAATTTCTTTTATGTTCCAGTTACCCGATTGCAGAAAGATGGTTAAAAGTAGTTTTTTCAAATCCTTTTCTTTTTCAATTGCAGCCTCTATATTAATATCTAACAGCAACGCTCAGGTTGCTGTTCACGGCAAAAAATATGTAGTTGCACAAAAAAGTCCTAATGCAAGTGATAACAATCCTGGTACGGCTAACAAGCCTTTTAAAACCATTTCCAAGGCAGCCGTATTAGCCAGTCCCGGCGATACGGTATTAGTACATGGTGGCATTTACCGGGAATGGGTAGCTCTGGCTCATGGAGGAGAAGAAGGCCGGTCAATAACTTATATGGGAGCCCCAAAGGAGCAGGTAATCATTAAAGGTTCTGAGATTTATAGTGGAACGTGGCAACCTGTAACAGGGCCTTCCGGCGTATTCTCTACTAAAATTCCGGAAAGCTTTTTTACTGCAGGTTTTAACCCCTTTAAAATTATTTTTAGCAAGGGCCGTGGAGGTGGAAGACAAGGACAGGTTTTTATTAATGGCAAGGAAATTTTTGAAGCGAAGAAACCTGCAACTACCAGTCTCGACGAAAAGAAGAAGCCTGTAGAAAAAAGTCCAATGACCATCATGTATGAGCAAGCGAATACCTGGAGTACAGAAGATGGAGAAACGATTTACGTTCACTTACTGGAAGGATCAAAACCCATTGAAAAGAGCCTGGTAGAAATTTCTGTACGCAGACATCTTTTTGCCCCAGTACGACGCGCCCAAAACTATATTAATGTAAAAGGATTTACGTTTGAGCATTGTGCCAACGATGTATCCTTTCCACAGGTAGGTGCCGTAAGTTGCCGTAGTGGACAACATTGGATTATTGAGAACAACATCATCCGTAACATTAAGACCATTGGATTGGATTGCGGTGCAGAAGATGAAGATCCCTGGAGTTTGCCCGATATATTGCCCGAAGACCGGTATTACATTAGCCGGCATCATGACATATTTACGTTAGCAGAACGTAAAATTGCGGGCCGGAATATGATCTTAAATAACCATGTAAGTGATTGCGGACAATGTGGTATTGCGGGGCTGTTTAGCGATGGTTCTGTAATTATGGGCAATAAAGTGGAGCGTTGTGGTTCGGTGATCCCAGGCTTTGAAAGCGGAGGTATCAAGATACATGGACTAATGGGAGGGACTATAGAAGGTAATTTGGTTAGGGATAATGAGGCCTGGGGCATTTGGCTGGATTGCGGAGTTATTGGCTCCCGGGTTACCCGCAATGTGGTAGTCAATAACAATATTTCCGGAATTTTCTTTGAATGCTCTAATGGGCCTGGATTAATTGA
>JBBSBD010000165.1:0-14208 GCA_038251675.1 Chitinophagales bacterium
GGTAAGCGATGTACTTATTGTTAACCGAAGGCCTTACGACATGCAACATCCCAAACTGAAGGAATTGATCGTTCCCGATTTTCTTAAGCTAAGCGACTTTACGGCTAATCTTAAAGGTTATGATGCCTGTTTTTTCTGTGCCGGCATAAGTTCGGTAGGCATGAAAGAAGATAAGTATACCCGCATTACTTATGATACCACCATAGCCTTTGCAAAGACGCTGCTGGAAGTAAACAGCAATATGGTTTTTACTTATGTATCGGGCGCGCAAACCGACAGCAGTGAAAAAGGAAGAATGATGTGGGCACGTGTAAAAGGCAAAACAGAAAACGACCTGGCGAAGCTACCTTTCAAGGCTGAATATAATTTCAGGCCGGGCGTTATGCAACCTTTCCCGAATCAGAAGAACTGGAGGACAGTCTACAAGGTCATCGTAAAAATTATCAAAGCCTTTTCATCAAAGAATGTATTGACGATGGAAGAAATTGGGAAAGCAATGATCAATGCGGTGACAATTGGTTACGACAAAAATGTACTGGAGATAAATGATATCAAAGCACTGGCAAAGGCATAACAATATTTTTGTCGAGCACCATTGCTTTCTGTATTTGTCTTCTGCTCTTCAAACATAAATAGGGAACAACTTAATCAATAAACAGCTTTACATGGCTGGAGCATAATATCGTAGGAACTGATAAGTTTTTATCCCGAGGGATTATAGGAATTGGGCTCATGAAAAGTATCAAGAAATTATTATTCCCATGCAAAGCATATCTATTTTGTAGAACTGGCCGTCTCAATCTTCCCGTCATTTTGCCGGAAGAAGCTTACTCAGGAGCAGGTCCATTCACATTTTTTTGCACTTCATAGTATAGCAATATTACCCCCGAACTAAATGTTTTTGCTTTAATTAATTTCATTTTCAGTATTCCGTTTTTCCGAAGCAAAGCTGGTTTGAACAACGATTTGCCCTTTCCTAAAACTACAGGGTGTATCCAAAGTTGGTATTCATCAATCAATTCTGCTTGAATCAAAGAGTTTACAAGTTGTCCGCTGCCAAATACAATAAGGTCTTTGGCAGGCGTATGCTGTGATTTTTTTAAACGGCCTATTTCTTCTAAAATATTTTTTTTCGCAAGCTTTGAATTACCCCAGCCTTTTGCCATAACATCAGACTGTTTAAGCGTTTTTGAAAAAACAATTTTTCTATGGCTGTTCATCATTTCAGCAAATGCAGTATCCTCCCTCGCAATGGATACACCAGCAGTAATCGCCGGCCAATACTTTGCCATGGCGTTGTAGGTTATCCGTCCCAGTAAGATGGTGTCCGCCTTACTTAATTGATCGCCTATATGTTCTGCCATGTCTAATGTCCAGCGTTGAAAATGCCAGTTTAGTTCGCAATCTGGCCCGGCCATAAAACCATCGAGGGTTACATTCATTGAAACAATTACTTTTTTCATTCGCACCCGATTTGGGGTTAAGCTTTTGGCGAAGCGATTCACTACCAATAATTTTACGTGTTATCGTAAGCGTCTTTGAGGTCCTTGATATCAATCTTCTTCATTTTTAGCATTGCGTTCATAACTCTTCCTGCCTTCTCACGATCAGGATCACTCATAAACTGCGACAAAGAAAGAGGAACAATTTGCCAGGATAATCCAAATTTATCTTTCAGCCATCCACACATCTGGGCATTTGGATCGCCGCCTTCAGAAAGTTTATTCCAATAATGATCAACCTCTTCTTGTGTCTCACAATTAACGATGAATGAGATGGCTTCGCTGAATTTAAAATGTGGCCCACCATTTAGCCCTGTGAACTTCTGCCCTTCCAATTCAAATTCTATAACCATTACAGTTCCATCCGGCATACCATGTTGCTCAAACCCTTCTTTGCCGTAGCGACTAATTTTTCCAATGCGGGAGTTTTTGAAAATGGAAGTATAGAATCTTGCTGCATCTTCAGCTTGCTTGTCGAACCATAGGTTTGGTGTAATTTTTTGCAATTTTGCACCGGCGCCATTTTGGATGGCGGATTTTTTTGAGATCAATGCCTCGCTCGTTTGTGTTGCCATTTTTATAATTTTTTGATTAGAGGAAAAATTTTTTTGTCCATACAAAAATAAATAAGCTAAAAAGTTTGAAGAGGGTGCAAAAAGGACAAATGCGGGGGTTATTGCGACTTTATTTTTTACCTTTAATTTTTAAAAAAAGGCGTAATGAAACATATCACAATTCTTGTTCCTAACGAGGCCGTTTTAGCAAGCATCGTTGACCCGAGAACCATTTTTACGGGAGTAAATGAATTTCTGGAAGCGGCGGGGAAACCTGCATTGTTCCAGGTACAACTTGCAGGCCTTACCAAACAAGTGAAATTGTATAATGGATTGTTTACAATAAATACCGATGTGTTGCTGCAAGACCTTAAGAAGACAGACCTCGTAATAATACCTGCATTAAGCGGAGATATGAAGACATCCCTTAACGTGAATAAAAAATTTATACCGTGGATTGCACAGCAATATAAGAGAGGGGCCGAAGTTGCCAGTATGTGTATTGGGGCATTCTTACTGGCATCAACCGGCCTTCTAAATGGAAAGGAATGCTCAAGCCATTGGAAATTTGCAAATGAATTCAGGGAAATGTTTCCTGAAGTGACACTTGTTGACGGAAGGATCATATCAGAGCAGGATGGGCTGTACTCCAGTGGTGGCGCCACTTCTTACTGGAATCTTCTTTTGCATCTTGTTGAAAAATATGCAGGGCGCGAAATGGCGATCATTGCTGCAAAAGTGTATGCTTTGGAAATAGACCGCAAAAGCCAGTCGCCATTTGCCATGTTTACCGGACAAAAGAAACATGAGGACGAGCCCATAAAACAAGCACAGGAGTTTATTGAAAATAACCTTACTGAAAAAATATCCGTGGAAGATCTTGCTGGTAAATATGCCATTGGAAAACGACACTTTGAAAGACGTTTTAAAAAAGCAACCAATAATACACCGGTTGAATATATTCAGCGGGTAAAGATTGAAGCAGCAAAAAAGGAATTTGAAAACAGCAGTAAAAATGTAAATGAAGTGATGTACGAAGTAGGCTATTCCGATAATAAGTTTTTCAGGACTGTTTTTAAAAAAGTTACCGGCTTATCTCCTGTTGAATATAAAAATAAGTACAACAGGGAGGCTGCGGTTGCGTAAGCACAGCATCTTCTTACCTATTCCGTTTTTCCTTTGAAAGTTGCATAGATTGCCATTGCGTGTCCATAAACCAGTTCAAAATTTTTCTTTAGCCACGCTACAATTTCCCCGGCCTTTACACAGGGTTTGAGTAAGCTTTTTTTCAGCAAGTTTTTTTAAAATCTTCCGGTGTTTTACCGGTCTTTAATGGGCTGCTTGATAGTATGTATGAAATTATTTCAAAAATAATTTTTATGCAGGATACAAAATCAACCTGTTCTTTATAGTAACGATATCCTGAAATGTTTCCTTTTGTTCATTGCTTAACGTGGCCTCTATCATTTTTTGTTTCGAGTAGTATTCAAGTTCATCTTTATAAAAAGAAATTACCACCAGTAAGTTTTTATCCTGAAACACAGGAAGTCGTGGAAAATCATTTTCAGCGATCTCGCTAACCCACAATGTATAATTTTCAATAAAGACCTTTTTAAAAATGGAAATATATGTTGAAGAGAAAAAGGAGATAAGTTTATCAAGTTTTGAATTTGCAATATAAAAGTCAATCACGGCTATACCACTATCAACTTTTACTTTACTTAAGTCAACTGGTTTTACTTGTTGCAAAACATCGTTGTCATAAATCAAAGGTTTTAAAAGATGGACGTTGTCATTATTAAGAAGCATGCTGTTGGCGGTTGAACCATATTGTTTCCAAACAGGGCCATAATAAAATTCCGGTAAAAATTTACTTCTTGATTGCATATCACTAAATGCGCGAATCCAGAAAAAATTATCTTCTGCATCTTTTACCTTAAACAGAGCAGGCGTATAGCCGCCCATTTCATTTTGGGACTTAATAAAATTCCTTTTAAAATAATTGATGAAAGTTTCGCGCATCCCGGGCTTCAGGATATAATTTCGAAGCTCGATCACATTAATATTTTTCGTAGAAGAACACATACACATTATATGATTTTATCTTGCCTCAGGCTTTTGCCGCTTCAGCTTTTGTAAAATACATGTACCAGTTCCATTCCCAGGTTTTCCCATTATCAGCAGAAAAAGCCTGGCTCCACACCGGCTCATCAGCGTTGGCAGCATCAAACCGAAACTGGGCAACAATGTTCTTTCCCATAAAAGTATCCTTACAAAAAAATGAACCAACTTTATTTTCAAACGAACCGACCACCGGCTTTTCCATTGTGCCCAAATTGTTATCGGCCCAATAGATACTCCAAAGTTTTGTGGACGGATTGAAAAGACGAACACCCATGCCCTCATACGTTTTTTCATCAATCGTTGCATAAAAATTTTCGACGTTTCCAATACCGGTCAATACTTTTCTCATCTGGTGCGTAGCAACAAATTCAATCCATTTATCGGAATTACAAAGCCTTGATTTTAATTTTTTATTGTGAATATTCCATCTGCCTTCTAAAAAATCAAAATCATTTTTTGATGAAGTCTTGGAAGGCTTAATATCTAATTCTCCTGCCGGATTGAATTCTAAAGTTGACATCGACTTTTAATTTTGTTGAATGATGAATTGTGCGATGGAAAGGTTTCCTCTTTTTTTCCCATCGTTTTTATTTTCAAACAAAATTAAACCCGCCCACTGACAACCCTATGTCAGTGAATTTCAAAATTTTTAAAAAGATTTTATATAGTCTTCTATTTTTAAATGATCTTTTATAGAGTGAGGTTCCCTGGTGTCGTGCAAGCCTGTGATCATTTTTACTTTAAAATCCCTGTAGCCTTGTTTTGATTTACACCATGCATACAAATGCCATTGGTTTGTATAGAAAATAAGTCCAATTGGTTCAATCTCTCTTTTGCTTCGGCTGCCCTGGTTATCTGTATAGGTAATTCTTAAAACTGTTTTATTTATTATAGCATTTTGAATTTCAGATAAAGAGTTCGTTTCATTTTTTTCAGACTGCGATACGTAAACAGTTATTTGAGAAGACAAGTCTTCTGCTTTGTGCTTGTCTGAGTTTCTCAACACGGCTTTGATTTTATCAAGAGCATTATGACTGTGTTTTACAATTGAATTATCAGCAAATTTATCTGCAAGCGTGTTTAATAAAATCAGTGCGTTCGCCTCTTCGATGGTAAGTAAAAGCGGCGGTAAAAAATAACCCTGCGAAATAAAATAGCCTTTCCCATTTTCAAAATTAACCGGTACGCCAATTTCATTAAGCGCTTTAATGTCACGGTAGGCGGTTCTTAAACCAATATCAAATTTGTCGCAGAGTTTCTCTATAGCACAATATTTTTTTGACTGTAGCAATGTCATCATTCCCATCAGCCTGTCTATCCTGTTCATGATTGAGATTGATATTAATAAATATAAAGGGGAGGATTTCTAAAAATCATTGTCGTTTAGAACTATTCGGAAAATTCGCCCATTATGCTTTTATTCTCTAACCCGATAATTGCCATCGTTTATTCTATCACCATCCAGGTATAACTCTCTGGTTCGATACTGAAAGTTATTTCAACTTCATAATTGCGATTTAAAGGCAACGTTTTTACCGGCCCTTCTTTTTCCCTGAGCTTAGCAGTTGTTTTTAAACCAGTGTAGTACAATGGAACTTTTATTTTTCTTGTAATTTTTTCCTTCAATGGATTATATAACATTAGCAAACCTTTATTTTTTAGTTGCGGATTCACGTGAAGGATTCCGTCCCAATCTCTTCCGTCGGCACGTCGCAGATGAATAATATCTGAATTCAAAATGTCCCGGTATTTTTTATACCAGGCAATTGTTTCCATGACGGCTTTCTTTGTTTCATCTGTATCATACAATCGCGGCCCGCGATAACACGCTTGCACACCTGAGCCGTAATATTGCATCATCAGTTGTTTATAATCTTTCAGATGCTCACTTAATGGCTCTAGTATTGCTTCGGGACCACCACCCTGGTAGCGGGTGAGCGGGACAAATCCCCAACCCATGGAGGGCGTTTTCTCCCATGTGCCGTCGAAAATATTTTGCCGGTTAAGAATCATTTGATCTTCCCTTGGAAGTGAGAAATTAACCTCACGGTAACCTATACCTGTCTTATTGGTTCCATCCAAAAAATACCAGTCAGGAGCATTGATATACACCCCCCTTTCATTGAGCCAGTGATACAATTCCTTTTGAATTTCCATTTGCCTCCATTGGCTGTCATCTAATCCAACGTGCCCGGGATGTGTTACAGATGCGCATACGTCACCCGGATATGGGCCGTCATTTTCCCAGATATCAAATCCCGTTTTAGTAAAAAAATATTTTATTTTATCACGATAAGCTAATCCCCATTTACTTCCAAAACATGGAGCGTTTCCAAAGAAAGCGCCGCCCGGTTTTCCTGTCGCAGGATTAATTACATCGTCTTCATCGCTTATTCTCCTGGAGCTGAACAGAGAATACCCTCCAATAAATATTTTCTTACGGTGCGCATAATCCCTAAGCAGCTTCCACTTTTCTATGTTGGCGGCAGAGGTATCCTCCATATTTAAGTGGCTTCCAAAACTTAAGATCAACGCTTCGTAGCCTGTTGCTGCACACTGGTCTATGGCAGCGCGGACTTCATTATCGTTTTTACTTACAAGATGCATGAATATGGGATTAGAGGTAGTCCATGGCGCAATGGCGCGATACATTTTACGCACGGATAGTCCTCGTCTTTCCCGGTCATAACTATCCAAAAGCAATTCATAAGTTCTTATTGAATTAAAAATTTCCCCTGGTTGAAGTGCAATTCCAGGGGCCTTGGGAGTATATACTTCAAGAAGGCACGGAGTTTCTAAATTGTAATTTACCTGCGAAGTGTAAGTACTGTCTGTATTCCAGTGAAGTGTCTGGTCGCTAATTTCATAGCGCATCGCGTTGTTGAATGCATAGTTTGTTTCCACGTAGATTCCGGAGGGCTTCTTCATTTGTTGAGGAGATCCCACTACCGCACTTTCTTCTTCCACCATGCCCAATATTTCGTTGACTTCCCTGTCTAACTTTACGGCTTCTTTCCCATTATTTTTTAGGGATACCCATTTACAAATCAATGGAAGGCCATCATATAATTCGTAATTGACGGTAACTTCCAGGCCTTGCAACTGCGATAGTTTAGATTTATAATTGAATGAGACCATCTTACCTGTGGCCTGCTTTTTATTTGCAGTCCACATAGTTGTCTTCCAGTTAAGGAAAGGTTGTATATCGGTTACTTTATAAGAAATAAATTGAAAGCTGCTGTCTGATGTTTGGAATTGATCAACCCATTCTGGCAAGAGGTAGGCATTTTCTTTTTGGCCATACAATCCGCCTACATCGTATTGTTTACCATTTATGATTAGTTGTGCTTCAGGCTTTACGGCTCGCAGTAATTGCTGCCCGTTGATCATATTTTTATAATCAATGCAGGCAACATTGGGTGTAATACGAAAAGTTCTTTTCACCAAACCGTTGTATAAAATTATGTCCCGATGATCATCAGTTGTATATATTCCCGCCCTTGCATGTACAGGTTGTACAAGCCAATCATCCTGATATAATTTTTCGATCGCAGAATTCCATGTGGGCAATGATTGTAGGCTTTGGGAATGAACCTCAAAAAGGTTCAATATAAACAATAGTGAAAGCAAGTAATGCATATGTAAATATCTTTTGAATTCTTTGGATACTAAGGTAATCACTGGCGCCCATTTAGAAAGAAGATGAAAAAGAAAAAGCCAGTTAGTTATACGCAGAGGCAAAAATTAAGACGTGGGATTTTATTATGCATTTATCTTTCTGTAGTCAAAAGGCAACCAAATATAAAAAATGGAACCTTTATTGATTTTGCTTTCAACCCAAATTTTTCCTCCATGCCTGGCAATAATTTGCTGGCATATATATAGCCCAATGCCCATTCCGGGAAACGTGATATCATCATCACCACTTACCCGGTAAAATTGCGTAAATATTTTTTTCTTATCCCTGGCCAAGATCCCTATCCCAAAGTCATGTACGTTCAACTGTACGCCATCTTGTTGAACTTGAGAAGTGATAATTATTGAATTGGCTTTGGGTGAATATTTTATTCCATTTGAAATAAGATTGTCTAATACCTGGCTTATTTTATTTTCATCTCCATAAATTTTTACCGTACTATCCAGGTTATATTTTATTTTGTGGGTAGCGGTTGTTTGCTGCATATCATCGACCACTTCCCTGAGCAACTCATTAAAGTCAAAATAGTCTTCTTTGTAAACCAGCTTGCCCTTTTGAATTTTGGTAACATCGAGAAGGTCTTCAATAAGCGTGTTAAGTTTTTTAACCTGGCTGCTCATTCGTTTCATGATCTCCAGCGTTTCTTTGTCACCTTTTTCCCTGAGCATATCTTCCGCAATCTGGCCATAAGCCTTGATAGTTGTTAATGGTGTCTTTAGTTCATGGCTTGCAATCGATATAAAATCATCTTTCATTTTTTCAACCTCTTTTTGCCTGGTTATATCTGTATTGGTACCAAGCCATCTCATAACTTTTCCATCGTTATCGCGTATGGGAATTATTCTTGTAAGAAACGGACGAAATATATTGTCAGCTCCTTTCATGGGGAATACCATCTCAAAAGGCTCGCCGTCAGCAATTGACTGCGTCCATCTCTCCATTACAGCGGGCAACTTTTTAGGGTCATGTACCGATTGCCATCCCCACCCTTCCATGTCCTTCGGTGTGGTACCTGTATATTCATACCATCGGTCATTATACCAATATATCCAACCGTCAGCATTTGCTATCCAGGCAAGATTGGGAATATTGTTGGCCATAGTTTGAAACTCCTCGCTCATTTCCTCCACTTTTTTTCTTCCCATTACCTGTTCAGTAACGTCAATAAAAACAGCTAATACGCCTTCTATATCCCCATCCTCATAATATGGCTGAAAAAAAACATTCAGATAAGCCGTTTTTTCAACTCCATTCTTTATAATTCTTAAAGGGCTCTCTCTTAAATTAAATGACTCGCCATTTTTTTTCACCCGGTTTAATAATTCAATATATCCTTGTTCTTTTATTTCCGGCAATACATCCCCTACCGGTTTACCAATGCTGCTTTCATCTTTCCCGGTAAAATGCAATGCCATTGAATTTACCAGTTCTACTGTGTGATTATCGCCTCGCAATAATGAAAACCCAACAGGCACCTGCATAAAAAGATCGTAGGCCTGCACGTTCAAAACCTGTTTTTCGCTTTCTTTTTTTAACAGAACTTCTTTAGTAATATCATAACCCGATGCAAGCACCCCCTTTGTAAATCCTTTGCGATCCTTGTAGGGTATATAACTAAGGTTGAAATATCTCTTGGTAGGATTATCATTATTTTCAAATAATGCGGTAGCTTCTATCTCCATTGCATGATAAGGCACACCCGTTTTATACACCTTTTGTAACAATTGGATAAATTCCTGGCCTTTTAGCTCCGGCATAGCTTCCTGTAAAGTTTTGCCCACAATCTCCCTTCCATTCATCAACCGGATGTAAGCTTCGTTGGCAAAAGTAAATGTGAAGTCGCTACCGGTAAGAATTGCAAACGGCGCCACTGCCTGGCTGAAATAATATTCAAAATTTTCGCGTTGCGTTTCAATCCTTTTTTTATTCAGTACCTGCTCTGTAACATTTACTGAAGTATGAAATATGCAATCAATTTCTCCATTTTTATTTAGTATTGGGGTATTTAGAGGGGCCCAGTAAAATTCTTCAAAAACTCCATTTTCATTTTTTACATCATATCGCTGCACCTCAATGCGGTGAGGCTCTCGGGTTGCCATAACTTTCTCCAGCGAGCTACGGAAGACTTCTGTAACAGCAGCGCTGTTATGAAAGAAATCAAGAAACTTTTTTCCAATAATATCTTCCTTCCCAGCATTTGCGAATTGCAGCAGGTCGTTTGTTACATCTGCAACAGTGAAACCAGGGGCATCAGGTAAAAGAATCAATGCTATTCCAGGGAGGAACCGGAACACGGCTTTAAAATCAATGTGGCTATCGTTCATTTGAATAAACATTGAAGATAAAACTCTTAGGATAATAATATGGCTTAGGTGTTGAAAATTTTAGTTTTCTTACGACAGTGACAGTACCTACAAGAAGCAATTAAACGATACTACAAATTGATTTTTGGCAAAATAGTGGCTTCTTATAATATTTGTATTTGCTGCCATATAAACTTCCTAAATGAAACAAGTTTGGAATGATATTAAACTTTGGATTGAAGCAAATGCACCGCATCTTTTAACTTATTTAGCTCCAGCCGTCACTATTCAAGACATTGAAGATGCAGAAAGCAAACTGAACTTTAAGTTTTCCGAAAGCTTTAAGGAATTTTACATGTTCTACCATTTTTCCAGGCCCAATAATTTTTTTCCCAAAGGAGATAATTCTGCTGTGTGATATTTTGTCTGCTCCCATTTCCTTGGATCACCCGGAAACGCATAGCCTTCCGGCGCACGTCTTTCTTTCCATGATGAGATTCTCCATTGAAGAAGGTCTTCATTATCTTCTTCGGCAGGCATCATAGAAATATACTGAGCAAGGCGAACTTTGTTTTTACTTCTGTTTGGCCTTATACCATGGGGCTGCAGGCTGTTAAATATCAACAGATCGCCTGCATTCATTTTTACTTTTTCAATTTCAAATCCGGTTACATCTGGTTTAAAATGATCACGATCTTCAGGCTGCGTTAACTTCCAGGTGTCGTAAGTTCTGTACAATTCAGGAACACATTGAAAGCCGCCCATGTTTTCATCGTCCTGATCAGCCAGTGCTAAAACACCCTGTACATTTTGAGGTTTGGTTTCAGGATCGTAGTCCCAATGTATAAATCCCTTTTGTTCGAATCCTTCACGCACAGGTAGATTTAAATTTGCGCGGTCAATGGTAACCCACAATTTTTCTGTACCCCATATATCTGCAAATGCCTGGTGAACTTTTGGATGCTGGCGATTATCCCATAACAGTTGTTGGTTATATACTTCTACCATTCCGGTGTTTGTGAGTTCTTTCATCATCATTTCTGCACGGGGTGGCGCATACCATGTTGCCGGATCATTGGGATCTTTCTCTTCAAATTCCCAAAGAAAATCGGCAAGGCGTTTTACTTGTTCCTCTGGAACAGCATTCTTTATAACTATGTAGCCATTAGTTATCCAAAACTTCCAATCTTTTTCACTTAACAAATTCAGGGGTTTGCCGTTGCTCCGGTCGTTCAATTTTACTTTGCTGCTTTTAGCAGTAGAGGGATTACCGGGAATATCTTTATGTGCATTTATGTTGCCTGCCGGGGGAGTCATTGTGGCGGCCATTGTTTGCTGTTCCATATTACAAGTTTTTTCGTGAGGGATAAACCAAAGGTCTGAAAAAAGCGAGAAAAAATATTAAAACCAAATAATCACCTGGCATAATCCATTTCGAAATTTCCTTTTATTCTTTCCATCGAGGGATTAAAATAACCAAAGCGCAAACCAGGAAATTCTTCGCTGATCAATTCCATCAATTGTTTGACGCCAAGACATTCGCCTGTATCAGTCACTCCTATTTTACCCAGGTACCAATCAGGATCAATATTAAAATTGCGCCATTGAATCATTTTAAGGCTGGTAGTTTTGATCAGCTTTCTTAGAGCTTCGTATTCCTCCACGCTGTCCGTCATGCCGGGGAATACAAAATAATTTATACTTGTCCAGCCGCCATAGCTATTTACCACTTTCAGGCTTTCTACAATATCATTAAATTCATAATTGTTCGGGCGGTAATAGGGAGTATATATTTTTTCTCTTGCAGAATTGGTGCTTACACGAATGCTGTTTAACCCTGCTTCGCAAAGTTCTTTTACTGCCCCAGGGTCGCTGCCGTTAGTATTAATATTAATACTTCCTTTCTGCGTATGTTTTCTTATTTCAATGATCGCCTGCTTTATTGTTTGCCACATCAATAAAGGCTCTCCTTCACAGCCCTGTCCAAAACTTACTATAGGATACGGCGCTGTTTCAAGATGAGGAACCGTGTATTCAATTATTTCTTCAGCTGATGGCTTAAACATAAGCCGGTCCTGCGTGGAAACGATTGTTTCGTCCACCGGTTGAAAAGATATGCAGCCGATACAATTGGCGTTGCAGGCCGGTGATGTTGGTACGGGGCATTCCCACCTTCCCATAAAATAATTTCTTGCGGCGGGACAATGATAAGTGTTGCAACAGTTGTTGCCGATGTGCTGAACCAAACGATTATGCGGGAACGCGGTTAATATCTTTTCAACGCCTTGTTTTATT
Organism: Chitinophagales bacterium; assembly: GCA_038251675.1. Lineage (GTDB taxonomy): Bacteria > Bacteroidota > Bacteroidia > Chitinophagales > Chitinophagaceae > Ginsengibacter. The sequence continues at coordinate 12,476 of JBBSBD010000165.1, forward strand.
TTTTTATCATCGAAGCCGGCGCTTTCCTGGCGAATGTCATTTTCAATTCTTATGGCAGGAACAAAAAATGTATTGTTGAACCAGCCTGCCGCAGTGTAACAAAAAAGCGGAAGCGTTTCCGCACCGGGTTGCGTTTCGTAAGCGGCAAGGTATGTTCCCGTATATGCAGGCGGAATAAACGCGGCGACTGCCCAGCCCTTCTCGCAAAGACGCATTTCCCCTGTTCTTACATCAAGGCCTATTCCTTTCCTGCCGGGCAATTCATAGAGTTGGCCGCCTTGCGGCAATTCTATCCATTCGTCTTTCGAAACGGGCAATGCATCCCAGCCACTTCTTCCGCAGGCATAGAGAGAGGTATCTTCAAAAATATTCCCTTCACCATCGGAAAACAATATATAGGGGGAATGATCCATGTTAAACTTCTTCTTTTTTCAAATTGATCTGGTGGCTTGCAAATTCATTGAAACGCAATTCATCTATTGATTCTTCATTTTCAATTTCCAGTTGCACGAGTTTATTACTTACAAGGTCGAGCGTAAGTATTTTATCTTTTATCATCACATTTGTAAATGAATTCCACGAATATTCAACTTTAGGAAAATTCAATTTTTGCACAACATTATCATTGAAAACAAATTTTAATTTTTGCATGGAAAGATGGTATAATACGCCAACCAAAACACACGCAATAACCATAAAATAATTTTGAAGCCCGACCCAACTACCCGCAAGAACAAAGAATATTAATTCATCAATATAATTTGTATGATTATTTTTCCTGGCTATATAAATTCTTATAAAAATATAGATGCCGGTAAGCATTAAAGCTGCGGCCGCTTCATATCTTTTAATATCATAAGCCAGTAAAAAAATGAATATGGCTATATTCAGTAAAACAAGCAGGAGTGCAAAGAAACGATAGGCTTTTATCTTGTCATTTTTCAAAATGATTTCAAACTGCTGCATCGATGCCATTTTTTTCTGCGACCATAAGATTACACAATTTAAAAAGCACCCTGGCTCCCACATTCTCATCCCATTCGTTGTGGCTTATACCAACTTCGTTGAGATCAAAACCAATTAATTTTCTTCCGCTTTGCAAAACTTTCTTAAAGAGGTAGAAAATTTGTTCTGTCTCAAAACCACCCTGGACAGGCGTTCCCGTATGGGGGCATAATTTGGGATCAAGCCCGTCTATATCGAAGCTTATGTAAACTTTTGGCGGAAGTTGCTCAACGATTTCATTTACGATCGTCCTCCATGAGTCACCTTCGAAAACCCGTTCTTTAATATCTTTATCAAAATAAGTAACAACTCTTTCGTTATTGTTTTTAACGTAATCATATTCACCGGGAGAATAATCCCTTATGCCAACTTGTACGAGTTTACCAAGCTCAGGAATCTCTTTGAGTGCATTATACATAATAGAAGCATGCGAATAGTCGAAATCTTCGTAAGCTTCTCTCAAATCGCAGTGCGCATCAATTTGTAAAATACCAAAGTCACCGTGCTTTTCTGCAATCGCTTTAAAAAAACCTAAAGGAGTACTGTGATCACCGCCCACAAGACCGACTAGTTTATCTTTATCTAAGAGTTCTTTGGTTTGCTCGTAAACCCAGTTGTTAAGAAATCTACTTCCTTCGTTTACTTCCTTGAGCGTTTTACACATGAATTTGTTATCCTCTACAAGCTCACCCTGTGAGATATAATTTATATACAGCTCGGCTTCCTTA